>NZ_PNOR01000034.1 GCF_002869765.1 Deinococcus planocerae
ACCCCGGGACCGACGCCGCCGGGGCCGACGCGCTGCTCGTGCACGCGGCCCTGGCCCGCTGGCGCGGCGACCTGGAGGCGGCCACCCGGGCGGTCAGCGACCCCCGCACCGCGCACGGCGGGGCCCGCGCCCACCTCTGGCGGGGGCTGATCGCCAAGGACGCCGGGCGCTGGGGCGAAGCCCTGCACCACCTCCACCTCGTCCCCGCCGCCAGCCCGCTGCTCTCCGCCCGCGCCCGCTACCAGGAGGGCGACCTGCGGCTGCGCCTGGGCCAGCCTGCCGCCGCGCTGGAGGCCCTGCAAAGCGCCGCCGCCCGCCTGGAGGCTGCCGGGGGCACCCCCGAGGAACGCGCCCGGGCGCTCGCCCGCGCCGGAACGGCCCTGCGCCGCCTGGGGCTCCCCGCGCAGGGCTGGGAGCATCTGGAGCAGGCCCTCGCGCTCCTGCCGAACGGCGGGGGAGGAGGGCGGGGCGACGCGGTGCTGCGCGCACGCCTGCTGAGCGAGGGGGTGCCCGTCCTGCTCGCCCTGGGACGGCCCGACGCGGCCCTCGCGGACGCCTCGCGTGCCCTGGCCCTGCTCACCCGCCCCGGCCCCCGCCGCCCCGAGGCCGGGTACCGCACCCGCCGCACCGCCTACCGGGTCGCGCTCGCCTACCTCACCCGCGGGGTGGGCCTGCCCTACCTCCAACCCTTCGCCGGGCCGCGCCGCGACCACCCCGACCTCGCCCACGCCCGCGCCCTGCTCGACGTGCAGCTTACCCACACCGAGGGCACGAGCGACCGCGAGCAGGTCCTCGCCTTCGACCTGCGCCTGAGCCGCGCCCTCGCCGACCCCGACCCGCGCGCCGCCCTGGAATACGCCGAGCGTGCCCTGGGCATGACCGACCACCCCTACGCGGAGGCCCAGGCCCGCGCCATCCGCGCCGAGACCTTGCTGCGGGCGGGGGAGGGGGAGGCGGCCCTGGCCGAGATCAACCGCGCCCACGCCCTCGTGCGCCGGGTGCAACTCGGCCTGCCGGGGACCCACGCGCCCGACCCCGGGCTCACCGCCCAGCTCCTCGCGCTGGAGGCCCGAGTCACCGCCCGCGACGGAGCGAGGATGGTGGCGTGGCTGCGCGACGCTCTGAACGACCCCACCCTCACCCCCTTCCGGCCCGGGGTGTGGCGGGGGGCGGGCCGGGCGCTGGAAGATGGGCACCCGCGTCCGGGGGACGTGCTGAGAACGCTGCACCCCGGCTGGGAGAGCGGCCTCCTGCGGGTGCGTGACGCACTGGTTCTCCTCGAAACCGGGCCGGAAGGTTAACCCGGGGCCCCGTCCCTTTTCCTCGGAGCGGGTATGCTGGGGCGCGATGAGCACCTCCTACGCCCACGGCGGAGGCCGCGCCGCCGTGAGACTGCTTCAGGGTTACGTCTGGCACCCGGCGGACGCCGACGTGGACCTGGAACACTACCTGCCCCACGACCTCGACGAGGCGCACGTGTTGTGGGATCAGGTCACGCCGCCCTTCGCCTTTTTCGAGAACGGCCAGCCGACCGCCGGGCAGACCTTCTACCAGTTCACGGTCCTGCGCGTGTACGACGACAAACCCGGCGGAGACGCCCTGCACGGCGACGCCGAGACCGCCAGCCAGGCCCTCGGCCCCCTGCTGGACGCCACCCCCGAGGGCGTGGGCTGGCAGCTCTGGGAGGACCTGCGCGAGCTATGACCCCCGCGAGGGCCCCGTGACCGACTGGCTCGACCTGCGGGTGGAGGGCGACCCCCACCCCCGCCGCTTCGACAGTCCCGCCACCCTCCGCAGCTACCTGGAGCGGGTGGAACGTCTTCCGGCGGAGGCGGTCAGTCTCCTGCTCGAACGCGGCGAGGTCGGCCCGCCCCACGCCCGGCGGAGTTACCGGGTGGAGCCGCTGCGGCCATGAGTGAGGGAGGGCCCCTATGCAGGAGCACGTCACCCTGCCCGAGAGCCCCGACCCGGCCACCCTCGCCGCCCTGCTCGCCACGCCGGGCGGCGCGAGGTTGAGTGCCCGGACCGGAACGGACACGGCGGGCCGTCCCCGCGTCGTCCTGACCGTCGAACACGCCGACCCGGAGGTCGTGGCCGAGACCCGGCAACGGCTCATGCGGGCCTGCCGGGAGCGCGGGGTGCGGGCCTTCGTGGTGTGAGGGCGGTTGGCAGGCGGCTCCTTTTCCAGGGCCTGAACTTGATCCCTGTGATCATTGAAGTGCCGTTCGCCTTTCCAAGTCCTCTTTTCTCTGCCTCTCAATCCCCCCTCCCGCCCTGCGCTAGCCTGCCTCCCATGCTCGACCGTCCCCGTCGTCTGCGCCGCACCGCTGGCCTGCGCGCCCTGACCCGCGAGGTCACGCTCTCCCCACAGCACTTCATCCACCCCATCTTCGTCCACGAGGCGGACACCGAGGACCCCATCGCCACCATGCCGGGCGTGAGCCGCCACAGCGTCCCGGGCGCGGTCGAGCAGGCCAGGATGGCCCGCGACCTCGGCATCCCCAGCGTGATCCTCTTCGGCATCCCCGACCACAAGGACCCCGAAGGTAGCCAGGCGTACGCGGAGGGCGGCGTCATCCAGCGCGCGGCAGCCGCGATCAAGTCAGCCCTGCCCGAGATGGTCGTGGTCGCCGACACCTGCCTGTGCGAGTACACCGACCACGGCCACTGCGGCCCGCTGTGCCAGACGGGGGACGGCGAGTGGACGGTGGACAACGACGCGGCCCTGGGCCTCCTCGCCCGGACCGCCGTGTCCCAGGCCCGGGCGGGCGCCGACATCGTGGCGCCGAGCGCGATGATGGACGGGCAGGTCGGCGCGATCCGCTCGGCCCTCGACGAGGCGGGCTTCTCCCACGTGCCCGTCATGGCCTACGCGGTCAAGTACGCCTCGGCCTACTACGGCCCCTTCCGTGACGCGGCGGGGAGCACCCCCAGTTTCGGTAACCGGGCGTCGTACCAGATGGACCCGGCGGGCGGCGAGCGCGAGGCGCTGCGGGAGGCCAGGCTCGACGCCGAGCAGGGTGCGGACTTCCTGATGGTCAAGCCCGCGCTCGCCTACCTCGACATGGTGCGGCTGCTGCGCGACACCTTCGACCTGCCCCTCGTCGTCTACAACGTCAGCGGCGAGTACGCCCTGATGAAGGCCGCCGCCCAGGCCGGGTACATGGACGAGCGCCGCACCGTGCTCGAAACCCTGACCGGGATGCGCCGCGCCGGGGCCGACGCAATCATCACCTACCACGCGCTCGACGCCGCCCGCTGGCTCCGTGGCGAGTAGAGACGCGCTGTGGAGAGCAAGAGGGGCGAAGGGCCGCCCCTGAGCCTGGGGCCACCAAACCTCGACCGTTCAAGAAAGGAATCCAGAGTGACGAGCGAGACGTACCCCATTCGGGTGGACTGGGTGGAGACGGGGTTGTGGCCGGGTCGCCTGGGATTGACCTTCGCCCCGGGCAAGAAGGGCGCGAGCGTGCTTCAGGCGGGCGTGATCCACGACCGCGACCTGGGCGCCGACCTGGGCGGACTCGCCCGGGAGGGGGTGCAGATCATCGCGCCCCTGATCGAGGACCACGAGTTCGAGCTGCTCGGCATCTCCGAGTACCACCGGCTGGTCGAGGAACACGGCCTGACCGTCCTCGCCTGCCCGATCCGGGACCGCGACGTGCCGGGGGACCTGGGCGGCTTCGGCGCGTTCCTCGACGAGCTGATGGACGCCCTGCTCGACGGGCGCCGGGTGGTCGTCCACTGCCGGGGCGGGCTGGGCCGGGCGGGGCTCACCGCCGCCTGCCTCCTCGTTCAGGCGGGGATGCCGCCCGAGCAGGCCATCGAGCGTGTTCGGGCGGCCCGCCCTGGCGCCATCGAGACCGAGGCCCAGGCCGGGTTCGTCTACGACTTCGCCCGCCGCTGACTTCCCGCAGGAGGCCTCGCCGTGATCACCGTCGCCAACCGCATCTACGTCAATCCCGCGTACCACGACCAGTTCGAGGCCAGATTTCGCGAGCGCGCGGGGTGGGTGGATGGGATGCGTCCGGCTTCGTCGCCAACCACGTCCTGCGGCCCACGAAAAAGGGCGAGCCCTTCATCGTCCTGACCTTCTGGGAGTCGCGCGAAACGTTCGAGGCGTGGACGACCTCCGACGCCTTCCGACAAGGGCACGCTGCCGAAGGACGCCTTCACCGGGCCGAACGTGCTGGAGATTCATGAGGTCGTCCAGAGCGGCGGGCCGCGCTGAGGGCATCTGCCGCTCACCGACCCGTCAGCCACGCCGCCTACACTGAGGACATGATGAAAGCGACGCTGGCCTGCCTGAGCATCGCCGCGCTTCTCGGCTCGTGTGCCCCGGCCCTGAACCCGCCCGTCACGGGCCGCATCGTCAACGCCACGAACGGACAGGAGGGGACCGTGACCTTCTCGCCCGGTGCCCTGACCACCCGGACAGGTGATGCCCTGGGGGACAACAACACGACCATCCAGATCGGCGGCCAGACGTACGGGGGCCGCACCGTCCTGCTCGATGCCTCGACCACCGTGACCGTCCGCCCCGCCGTGGACGTGGGCTTCGGCTTCGGCACGGGCCTGTATGCCGACCCCTTCTTCGGCACGCGGGTGGGCACCACGACCCAGACGCGCGCGGGCCTGCGCACGGGCAACCTGATCGCCCGGTCCTTCGCGGCGCCCAACCGCACGATCACCTGTACCCTCCAGGTCAACGAGACTTACCGCGGAATCGGCGACTGCACGGGAAGCGACGGGGCGCGCTACGCCTTGCAGTTCTAAGGGAAGCGCTCAGCCGTCAGGGGTCAGCCGGGGAAGGCGCCTCTGACGGCTCTGCCGTTGGGCCGACCCTCAGCGTGCCGCCCGCATCAGCCGCCAGCCTAAGAGGGCCATCACCGCGCCCCAAGCGAGGTACCCGAGGTCGTAGGCGAGCCAGGAAGGCCCCGGGCGGACGTGGTGGATGCCCAGAATCTGGTGGTCGATCAGCCCCTCGACCACGTTGAACACCCCCCAGCCGAAGAGCAGGGTTCCGAGAAAGGCGGAGGTGCGCCACGTCGCGCGGCTGGCCCGCAGGCCGCTCCAGAGCAGGAACGTGCCGACCACGGTGAAGACCCAGTTCAGGCTGTGGAAGAGGCCGTCGCCCAGGGTGTTGATTCGCAGGTTCTGGACCGTGTTCGGCGGGTACGGCTCGCTCACCATGTGGTGCCACTGAAGGAGCTGGTGCAGCACGATCCCGTCGAAGAAGCCGCCCAGCCCCAGCCCGAGCAGCACGCCGCCCGCCATCCAGCGCCTCTGCTGTGCCGCCTGCTCTCCCACATGGCCCCGTGCCCCCAGTACGCTCATCGCTTCCCCCCTCCCCGAACGTTAGGCGAGCGGGAGGGGGCCGAAGGTACGGGCGCTTTCAAACAACCCCGAACTTTGCTCGGTGACAAAGGCAAGAGGCGGAAGCCTGTGCCTCCGCCCCTGTGTTCGTTGCTCTGATCGTCGACTGCTTTCCTTCTGGCCGCCCCCAGCGCGTCCCTACGACTGCTGGTACAGCACCGCGCGCTTGACTTCCTCGATCAGTTGGGTGATCGGGATGTCGCGCGGGCAGGCTTCGGTGCAGTTGTAGGCGGTGCGGCAGCGCCACACACCGGTGTTCTGGTTCATGATGTTCAGGCGCTGGTGGGTCGCCTGGTCGCGGCTGTCGAAGATGAAACGGTGCGCCTGCACGATGGCCGCCGGGCCGAGGTACGAGCCGTTGACCCAGAAGATCGGACAGGAGGTCGTGCAGGCCGCGCACAGGATGCAGTTGCTCGACTGCGCCATCCGCTCGGCGAGTTCGGGCGACTGGAGCCGCTCACCCGCGGGGGGCGGGCTCTCGTTGATGAAGTACGGCATGATCGCGCGGTAGGCGTCGAAGAAGGGCTCCATGTCGGTGAGGAGGTCCTTCTCGACCTTCAGCCCGCGGATGGGCTCGACCGTGAGCGTGCCGCCGTCTTTCACGAGGTCGCGCAAGAGCGTCTTGCAGGCGAGCTGGTTGCGCCCGTTGATCATCATCGCGTCGCTGCCGCAGATGCCGTGCATACACGAACGGCGGAAGGTGAGCGAGGGGTCCACGAACCACTTGACGTAGTTCAGCACGTCGAGCACGCGGTCGGCGGGCTGCGCCTCCACCGGGTAGGTTTCCCAGTGGGCCTTTTTGTCCTTTTCCGGGTTGAACCGCAGAATCTTGACCTTGATGTGCATCGTCGTCGCGTTCGACGAGGCGCCGCTGGTGGGGTAGTACTCGGGCATGTCTTTCCTTTGTCGGGGGCATGTGGCGTGTGGCTTGTCGCTTGTGGAAAAAGAAGGAGCCCTTCTCTACACGCTCCGGTCCACACGCCACGAGCCTTTTAGTACACGCGCGGCTTCGGCTCGAAGGCCCGGGTGTAGCCCTTGAGGGACACGGGCTTGTAGCCGATGATCACGCTGTCGGGATGGCTGAGGTCCTTGTAAGCCATGGTGTGCTTGAGCCAGTTGGCGTCGTCGCGCTCGGTGTAGTCCTCGCGGTCATGGGCGCCGCGCGACTCCTTGCGGTTGAGCGCGCTGGCGGTCGTCGCCTCGGCGCAGTCGAGCATGAAGCCGAGCTCCATCGCCTCGATCAGTTCGCTGTTGTAGCGGACGCTGGGGTCGGCGACCGAGACCCCGGCGTAGCGGGCCTTGAGCTCCTTGATGACCTCGACCTGCCGCTCCATGTCCGGGCCGTTGCGGAAGATGCCGACGTTGTTCATCATCGACTCCTGCAACTCCTTGCGGATCATGGCGGAGTTCTCCTTGCCCGAGGCGTTCTTCAACCTCTCCAGCGTCTCCAGCGTCTCGCGTTCGGGCTGCTCCGGCATCTCGGGGTACTCGACTTGCCGCGCGTACTGCGCCGCGTAGATGCCCGCGCGGCGCCCGAAGACGATCAGGTCGCCTAGCGAGTTCGTGCCCAGGCGGTTGGCCCCGTGCAGCGACACGCACGCCTGCTCGCCCGCCGCGTACAGCCCCTCCACCGAGGTGCCGTTGCCGTCGGCGAGGCACAGCCCGTTGATGTCGGTCGGGATACCGCCCATCGCGTAGTGCGCGGTCGGCTGGATGGGCACGAGGTCCTTGATGGGGTCGAGGCCCAGGTACGTCCGCGCGAGGTCGGTGATCTCCGCGAGCTTTTGCTCGATGGTCTCGCGCGGCAGGTGCGTCAGGTCGAGGTTGATCGCGTCCCGGTCGCGGCCCACGCCCCGGCCTTCCCGGATCTCGGTGATGATCGAGCGCGAGACGATATCGCGCGGCGCGAGGTCCTTGATCGTCGGCGCGTACCGCTCCATGAAGCGCTCGCCGCTCTCGTTGCGCAGGATGCCGCCCTCGCCGCGAATGCCCTCGGTCACCAGGATGCCCAGCTTGGCGAGGCCGGTGGGGTGGAACTGATAGAACTCCATGTCCTCCAGCGGCAGGCCCTTGCGGTAGTAGATGCTCATCAGGTCGCCGGTGAGCGTCAGGGCGTTGGAGGTGATCTTGTAGATGCGCCCGTAGCCGCCCGCCGCCAGGATCACGGCCTTCGCGTGGAAGGTGTGGATCTCACCGGTCGCGAGGTGGTAGGCCACCACGCCGCGGCAGCGCCCCTCCTCGATGATCAGGTCGGTGACGTGGAACTCGTTGTAGAAGTTGGTCCCGGCCTTCACGTTCTGCTGGTAGAGCGTTTGCAGAATCATGTGCCCGGTGCGGTCTTTGGCGTAGCAGCTCCGCTCGACCGCCGCCTTGCCGAACTCGCGGGTGTGGCCGCCGAACTTGCGCTGGGCGATCTTGCCCTCGTCGGTGCGCGAGAAGGGCAGGCCCATGTGCTCGAGTTCGTAGACGGCCTCGATCACGTCCTTGGCGAAAATTTCCGCCGCGTCCTGGTCGGTAAGGTAGTCACCGCCCTTGATCGTGTCGAACATGTGCCATTCCCAGTGGTCCTCGGCGACGTTGCCGAGTGCGGCGCCGACGCCGCCCTGCGCGGCCCCGGTGTGGGAACGGGTGGGGTAGAGCTTGGAGATGCAGGCGACGGACACGCCCCCCTTGGCGGCGTAGAGCGCGGCCATCAGCCCCGCTCCGCCCGCGCCGACCACCAGTACGTCGTAACGATGGTGCATGGACACTTCCTTTAGATGGAGAACAGACCAATCGAGCCGAGCGTGAAGATCACGCCGCTGATCGTGTAGAAGATCGTCTTGACCCACGCGCGGTTGGGGCGGCTTCTCACGTAGTCCTCGATGGAGTAGCGGGCGCCGTTCACCCCGTGCAGCAGCGACAGGGCCAGGATGGTCCAGTCGTAGAACTTCCAGGCGGGCTGCTGGAGCTTGTTCACCACCGCGATGTAGGTGGCGTCGGCCTCGCTGACCTGGATAAAGGTCATGTAGATGTGGCCCAGCACCAAGAAGACCAGGATCAGGCCGCTGATCCGCATGAAGATCCACCAGTTCAGCTCGGCGTTGGAGTGCGCCTGCTGCCGGGCGTCCGTGAAGGTGCGCGCGCGGATCACGCCTCACCCCCGAGCAGGCGGCCAATGACCACGAAGGACGTGTACGCGGTGGCGAGCAGCGTCAAGGCGATAACCCCCCAGAACATCTGCCGCTGATAGAGCACGCCCATACCGGTAAAGTCCATCACGATGATGCGCAGGCCATTGAGGGAGTGGTACACCACCCCCGCCGTGACCGCGATGAGGCCCAGGCTGAAGATCGGCAACTCGTAGGTGTGGTGCACCGCCATATAGGCCTGCTCGCCGAACATGAACAGGCTGATGCTGATGACGTGAACGAGCAGGTAGGCCAGGATCGCCAGCCCGGACAGGCGGTGAAGCACCCACGCCCACTGCCCCTCTCTTCCTCGGTACATTCCTCTTCCTCCTCTTGCTCCCCCGCGCCCGCCGACCCCCGCCGCTTTTTCCGGTGAGGGTCGGCGGGCGCCAAACCGCTTGCTTGCCGTGTGGGTGAAGCTTCACGCCACCTGTTCAGACGCTCCCCAGGATACCACCCCGGCCCACTTCCCTTGCGGCGGGCATTCCACTCGGATGGACGCGCCGTGTCACTTCGTGAGTGAAGTTCCAATAAAGGCGGAGCCCGCCTCACAGTGTGGGACGTTCGCCCCGCGGCGCGGGCAGGGGCGGCCCTCTTCACCGCCGCGCCGCCATTCGCGCTAGGGTGCGGGCATGACGCAGAGCGGTGCGCCCACCCCGCCCCCCCCTCCCCCCAACGAGGCCGAGTACGCCCGCAAACTCGCCCTCGCTATCCTGGGCACCCTGCAATCGAAGGGGCTGCTGAGCGCCGCCGAGGTGGACTCCATCCTCATCGCCGCCCGCCGGGCCGCCCAGGGCCAGGGCCTCCCCGCCCCGGCGTCACCCGCCCAGGCCCCCGAGTCCCGCCCGGCGCCCACTCCCTTTCAGGTCACGGTGCAGCCCGCCCCGCCGCCGGGCAACCTCACGTGGCGCACCACGCCCCCGCCCGAGAGGTCGGACAAGGAAGTGGAGAAAGAGAAGACGGACGGGGAGGCCCCACCCGTCATCGACATGCAACTCGACTGACCGTCAGCCTTCCCGGGCCTGCGTTCTAGCCGTCAGTTCCGGCGCGCCTGTGCCCGGCCCGGCCAGTTGGCGAGGGCCGCCCCCGCGAGGATGACGAGGGCCCCCAGCCACACCGCGGCGGGCAGGCGTTCGTGCAGCACGGCGGCGCTGAGGACGAGCGCCACGGCGGGGGCGAGGGTGTTCCACACGCTCGTGCGGGCCGCCCCGAGCACCCGCGCCCCGTTGGCCCAGGCGACGTAGGCGACCACGTTCGCCCCCAGGGCGCTGAGCGCCACCCCCCCCCACGCCAGCGGGGACACGCCGACCGGCGCCGGGACGTGCGGCAGCGCCCACGCCACGTACGGCAAGCACCCCAGCGCGAGGCTGAAGGCCACGAAGGGCAGCGCCCCCAGCCGCTCGGTGAGGGGTCTGTTCCAGAGGGTGTAGAGCGCCCACGCCGCCGCCGCCCCCAGGACCCACGCGAGGCCGCCCGGCGTGACCGCCGCCCCCGGTTGCAGCGTCACGGCGAGGAGCCCCACGAGCCCCAGGGAGGCGAGCGCGGCCCCCGCTCCCTGCCGCCACCCCACCCGCTGGCCGAGCAGCAGCCCCAGCGGCAGGACGAGCACGGGCACGACGCCGCTCACCAGCCCCGCCACCCCCGCCGGATTCGCGTGGATGCCCGTCAGAAAAAAGGCCTGGAACACCGAGTTCCCCAGCAGGCCCACGAGCGCCACCTGTCCCCAGGTGCGGGCGTCCCAGCGCGGCCAGCCGTGCGAGCGGACCGCGAGCGTGACCAGCACCCCCCCCGCGATCAGGAAGCGCCCCAGGTTGATCGTCTCGGCGTTGAGATGGCGCAGGAGCAGCTTGAGGAGCACGACGTTCGACCCCCACAAGACCACGGTCAGGAGCACGCCCGCGAGCGCCAGCCCCGTTCGCGGCGGGGCGGCCCGGGCCAGGGGCGGGGTGAGCGGCTCGGAGGTCACGCGACCGAGCATACGCCGCCGGGGTCTCCGGGGGTCCGGGCGGACGGGACGCCGGAGCACGGCGGGGGGGGCGCAGGCTCCGGCGCCCACGCCCCCCCACCTTTCCCGCCTCAGAACTCGACGGTCTCGTTCGTCCCCAGGTCGGTCGCGGCCTTGCCCGTGACGGCGGCGCGCGCCTGCGCGAAGAGGTTTTTGATCTTGCCGTCGCTGCCCCAGTACTCGCCGCCCTGCGCCTCGATCTTCACGAGCTGGAGGCTGGGGTCGTCGATCCCGCCCGGGAAGTAGGCCTGGTAGGCGTCGCTCCAGAGTTCTTCGAGCTTGGCGCGGTCCTCCACGAGCTGCGCCGCCCCGCTGATGCTGACGTAGGCGCCCTTGCCGTGGTCGACGTAGGCGACGCCCACCTGCGGGCGCGCCGCCATGCACCGCACCTGCTTGGTGTCCTTGCCGCCCAGGAACCACACGTCCCCGTCGAACTCCGCCTGCCGGGTCGTCATGGGGTGGGCCTGGAGGTGCCCCTCGTCGGTCACCACCGTGAGGATGGCGATGGGCACGTTCTTCATGACCTCGGTCATGGCCTGGATCGTCTCTTCGCGGCTGAGATGGCTTTGCTCGGGCGTGTTGACCTGACTCATGGGCCGAGCTTGGCACGCCCCTTTTCGCCCACTCTGGGGGCACGGGCACCGTCTAAAGGTTCCCGTCACGTTGGGTGAGGCTTCAGGTCGTGGCCCGGCGGTGCGCCGCGTCGGGCACGTTGCGCACGAGCACCACCCCCGCCAGGAAGAACAGCGCGGCGATCCCGAAGACGAGGGTGTAGCCCAGGTTTCCGCCCTGCGCGTTCCCCCAGTCGAGGAGGGCCCCCTGCGGCGCGCTCGTCATCTGCGGCGCCACGAAGGCGACGTGCCAGATGCCCATGTCGCGGGCGTAGCTGCTCGCGCTGGGCATCGCGTCGCTGCCAAGCGCCCAGTCCACGCTCGTAAACGCCCCGAAGCCCAGCCCGAAGGCCACCGCGAGGACGAGCGCCACGGGGTAACTCGGCGCGACGAGCAGCCCCAGCGCGGCGGCGGCCATCACCCCGCCCGCCACGTAGATCACCGGCTTGCGCCCGATGCGGTCGCTGATCCGCCCCCCCACGAGCGCCGAGGCGATGCTCCCCGCGATGATGCACACGAGCATCACGCTGGTGCTCGTCCCCGCGTCGCGCTGCCCGAGTACGTCCGCGTTGTAAAACTGCAAGAAGGGCTGCACGCTGTACTGGCCGAGCGCGAAGAGCACCCGCGTCACGAACACCCAGAAAAAGGGCTGGTGCGCGAAGAGTTCCCGCCAGGAGAGGGTCGGCCCCCCCGCCGCCTGGGGGGCGGGCCCCGCCGTCTCCGGCACCCCGCGCAGGGTGATCAGCGCCGGGATCAGCAGCACGGCGGCGATCAGGGCGAAGGAGACGATCACCGGCAACTTGAGGAGACCGATCACGAACGCGGCGACCGCGCCGAGGAGTTGCCCGACCGCCTGAAGCATCGCCATCACGCCGCTGTAACGCCCGCGCTCCCCCGGCGCCACGAGCTGCGGAATCAGGGCGCTGTAGGGCGCCGTCGCGTAGTTGTTGCCGAACTGCACGAGGACAAAGCCCAGCACGTACACCCAGAAGCCGCCCAAGCCGCTCAGCGAGGTCGCCGCGAAGGCCATCACCGCCAGGCCCGCGAGGTTGACCCCCACCCCTAGGCGGATATAGGGCACCCGCCGCCCCGTGCGGTCGCTGTGGGCCCCGACCAGAGGCGGCAACACGAGGGCGATCAGGGCGCCGACGAGGAGCAGGACGCCGAGGTAGGTGCCCTTCTGCCCCTCGCCTACGAAGCGCACGACGTTGGCGGGCAGCAGGATCAACAGCAGCAGCAGCCAGTGGAAGGCCGTGCCGAACCAGAAGGCGGACAGCACCCACGGGCTGACGCGCGGGGACGCGGGGGAGAGGCTCGTCATCTGGGGCGAGTATAGTCGCGTCTTCATCGGCCTTTTACGTATCCGGGCAGGTGTGGGGAGCGCAGCAATTCGGCGGCGAGGACGCGCGTCAGACTGCCTGCCATGAACCTCGAAGACGCCCTCCTCGCCTTCCGCGCCGCCTTCCACTACGACCACCCCGAGGGCCTGAAGATCGAGCCCCGGGTCGAGGGCCAGACCCTGCGCGTCGAGGTGCGCCACCAGGACGTGAACGCCCTGCGCGGCTTCGACGTGGTGGCCCAGCCCCTGGAGACCGAGGAGCGCGACGCCGTGCAGCTCGGCGAGGACGTGGCCCGCGTGGTCGAGCAGGAACTGATGTACGGCCAGCTCCCCGGCCAGCACGAGGACGGATCGTTCAAGCGCGTCGTGGTCTGAGCGCCGCAGGGAAGGGGGAGCGGGGCCCCGTGCGGCTCCGCTCTTCTTTCATTTGCCCCGAGCACGAGGAGACCGAAAGGCCGTCCCCCGAGTGAAGCTAAGGGGTCTGCTCCGTTGCCCTCAGCCTGACAGCGTGTTGCTGCCCACTGAGTTGATCTGCGTCTGAACCCACCTCACGCTCGGTCCGGCAACCCGTCCCAGAAGCCTTGCAGGTCGGAGGCGAGGGGCACCTCCGCGACGAACTGGGTGCCTCCCCAGGGGAAGGCGATTCGCGCGGCGTGGAGCGCCTGCCGGGGCAGCAGGAGCCGCGCCGTCAGCTCCGGCGTCTGCCCCGCCTCCATGAAGTCGAGAAAGGCCTGCGGGTCGCGCCCGTAGATCTTGTCCCCGACCATCGGCAGCCCGAGGTGCGCGAGGTGCGCCCGAATCTGGTGCAGGCGTCCCGAGCGCGGATACGCCTCGATCATGGCGAAGCCCGCCCGCCGTCCCACCACCCGGAAGTCGGTGACGGCGGGCCGCCCGTTCGGCACGACCGCCTGCCGGATCGCCACCCGGTTCGCCCCGCCCAGCCCCAGGTCGCCCAGCGGCGCGTCGAGCGTGCGCCGCTCCCACTCCGGCCCCCCGTGGACGACGGCGAGGTACGTCTTGCCGACGATGTGTTCCTTGAAGAGGGTGAAAAAGCGCCGCGCGGCGTCGGGGTCACGGCTCAGGAGTTGCGCCCCGCTCGTCTCCCGGTCGAGGCGGTGGGGTGGCGCGAGGCCTTGCTCTCCCGTCTCCGCCCGCAGGAAGGTCAGCACGTCGGGCACGTCCACCCGGGCCCGTACCGGATGGGTCAGCCACAGCGCGGGCTTGTGGACCACGTAAAAGTCGGGGTGCTCGACGACGACGCGCGGCCTCTCGGTGGGCGGCAGGAGGGGGGCGCGGGACATGGGGAGGGTCACCCTCAGACCTCCCACACCGAGTGGTAAGGGCGGTTTTTCAAGCGGGCGGCGAGGTCCATCCCGCGCTCGACCGTCCGCGTCAGCCGTTCCGCGAGCCACTCGCCCGGCACCCCGTCCGCCGCCCACTCGGCGGAGGTGGCGTAGGCGAAGTGCGGATTGACCACGCAACGGAAGTCCGTCATCAGCCCGAAGGCGAGGGCCCCGTGGCTGAGGTAGCCGTGATTCAACCCGCCCGACACCAGAAACGTGACGGGTCGGTCAAACCACGCGCCGTGCAGCCCGCGCTCGGGGTCGGTGCTGCCCGTGAGTTCCACGAGGTTCTTCACCCCCGCCCCCAGCCCCCAGTTGTACACGGGCACGCCGAGAAACACGCCGTCCGCCTCCCGGATCGCCCGGTGGTACAGCTCGGCGTTGGGGTGCGTGTAGCAGGCGTCGTTGTCGAAGAGGGGCAGCGGCGTCTCGCGCAGGTCGAGGAGGGTGACCGTGTGCTCCTCCTCGCGGAGCTGCGCCGCCGCCAGCCCGGTCATCCAGCGGCTGCGGCTGACAGGATCGAGGCTGGTCGAGAGCACGGTGAGGCGCAGCGGCGGGGTCACGCGGGGCAGGGTAGCAGGGGAGGGGCCGCCCCACCGGAGGGCTTCACGCTTTCGCCTGCCTCGGCGGGACCAGGCCCGTGCTGAACGGGAGGGGGAGTGGGGCAGGCATTTCGCAAGTCTCCCTAAGCCACCCGGCGCACGTTCCTGCCGGGGGGGCGTTGTTATGCTCCGCACGTGCCGTTCGACGCCCGCGCCCTGTCCGCCCTCGACTTCCCCCGCATCCGCGACGCCCTCGCCGAGCGCAGCGCCACGCCCTTGGGGGTGGAGCGGGCGCACTCGCTCATGCCGTCGGAGGACGCGGGCCGCGTCGCCCGGGAGCTGGGCGAGGTCGAAGACGCCCTCTTCGGCGTCAGTCTCTCGCTGGGCGGGATTCAGGACCTGCGCGACCTGTACGCGCGGGCGGTGGAGGGCCGGGTGCTCGCCGGGCAAGAACTCCTGAACGCCGCCTACTCCCTCGACGCCGCGATGAGCGTCAAGCGGGCGATAGGTGCCAATTCGCGGGGCCCGCTGCGCGAGGTGGCCCTCGGGCTCGGCGACCACGGCGAGTTCGTGCGCCGGGTGCTCGGCTCGCTCGACCGCGACGGCGCCGTGCGCGACGACGCGAGCCACCGCCTGCGTGACCTGCGCCGCCGCATCGAGCCGCTGCGCGGGCGCATCCGCGAGCGGCTGGCCGCCACCCTCGACCGCTGGGCGGACGTGCTTCAGGAGCACATCGTCACCATCCGCCGCGACCGCTATGTCCTCCCCGTACAGGCGAGCCGGGTGGGGCAGGTTCAGGGCATCATCGTGGACGCCTCGGCGACCGGGCAGACGTATTTCGTCGAGCCCGCGACCGTCACGCCCCTGAACAACGAACTCGCCCGGTTGATCCTCGACGAGGAGGCGGAGGTCCGCCGCATCCTCACCGAACTCTCGGGCCTGCTCGCCTCCGACGCCGAGGTGCCCATGACCCTGGCGACCATAGGCGAACTCGACCTGATCGCCGCAAAGGCGCGGCTGGCGCGTGACTGGCGGCTCAACCGCCCTGAGCCCGCGCACGACCACACCTACGAGTTGCGGGAGGCTCGCCACCCCCTGATCGAGAATCCGGTCCCCAACGACCTCGAACTCGGCGAGACGAAGATGCTCCTGATCACCGGGCCGAACATGGGCGGCAAGACGGCGACCCTCAAGACGCTCGGCCTCGCCGTCCTGATGCACCAGTGCGGGATGTACGTGGCGGCGTCGGGGGCGCGGCTCCCCGTCGTGCGCGACGTGCTGGTCGATATCGGCGACGAGCAGAGCATCGAGGCCAGCCTCTCGACCTTCGCCTCCCACCTCAAGCACCTGCGCTTCGTCCTGCGGCACGCCTCCCCCGACACCCTCGTCCTGATCGACGAGCTGGGCAGCGGCACCGACCCCGGTGAGGGCGCCGCCCTCGCCCAGGCCCTGATCGAGACCCTGCTCGCCCAGGACGCGCGGGGCGTCATCACCAGCCACCTCTCGCCGCTGAAACTCTTCGCGCTGGAGACGCCCGGCCTCAAGAACGCGAGCATGGGCTTCGACCTGGAGGCCCTGGCGCCCACCTACCAGCTTCAGGTCGGGCAGCCGGGCCGCTCGTACGCGCTCGCCATCGCCCGGCGGATGGGGTTGCCGGAGGACGTGCTGGGCCGCGCCGAGAGCCTGCTCGGCCCCGATGCGGGGCTGATGGAGCGGATGTTGGAAGGGCTGGAGCGTGAGCGGGCCGACCTCGCCACGCAGCTCGACACCGCCGACGCCGCCCGCCGCGAGGCCGAGGCCGAACTCGCCCGCGTGCGCCAGGAACGCGAGACGCTGGAACGCCGCCGCAACGAGATGCTCGCGGAAGCCGCCCAGAAGGCCGAGAGCCTGTACGCCGACGCCATCGAGCGCGTCCGCAGCCTGCGCGCCCGCGCCCAGGAGGACAGCGCCCGCCCCCGGGTGATGCAGGAACTCCGCGAGCTGCGCTCCGCCGCCCAGAAAGCCCGCCCCGCCCCACCGCCCGCCCGCGAGGACCGGGGCGACCCCATCCGCGTGGGCAGCCGGGTGGACGTGCCCGCCTACGGGGCGACCGGACAGGTGCTGGAGATGCGCGGCGACGACCTCGTGGTGCAGCTCGGCGTGATGAAGGTCGGCGTCAGGCGGCGCGACGTCCGTCTTCAGCCCGAGGCGAAACCCAAGGTGGTCCGCACCGGTTTTGGCGGCACCGCGCCCGCCAGCTTCGAGAAGGAACTCCAGTTGCGCGGCCTGGGCGCCGAGGAGGCGGTCGAGGAACTCCGCACCGCGATCACCGAGGCGCACGCCCTCAAGGAGACCCCCCTGCGCGTCGTCCACGGCAAGGGCCAGGGCGTCCTGCGCCGTCTGTTGCGCGACTACCTCAAGACCGACAAGCGCGTGGATAGCTTCCACGACGCCGAGGCCAACCAGGGCGGCCACGGGGTCACCATCGTCAACGTGCGGGTCTGAGGGGCCCAGTCAGGAGAGCGTCAGAGAGGGGTGGAAGCCGACTATTTTCTGTGAAGTTCCTTGCACAGCCACGGTGTCTGTCTAGACCGTCGCCCGGCCTCTTCTAGGGTTGCCCCTCACGATGCTGGGGTGGTTCACCGTCTTCCTCGCTTCCTGAAGGCTGGGGCCGTCGCGCTGGCGCTGAGCCCGTCTGCCGTCGCTGCTGCCCAGCCGGGGCCCCCGGCGTTCGGCGGGTTTCATCTGCCCGCGAACTACCTGTCGCGCTTCTCGACCACCGAGCTGCTCGCCTCGAACGAGGTGGGGTTCGGGGTGCGGTATTTTCCGCTTCCCCTGAGCCAGGACATCCGGGTCACGCTCGCCCGGCAGCCGCAGTACTGGGAGTACAACGTCAGCACGCGATTGAGTGAGACGACCTTCGCCGTGGGGGTCTTCAACAACGGCTCGGCGGCGGCCTCCGGGATTCCCCGGCTGGAGGTCACGCACGACCCCTTCAAGGGGGTCCAGTTTAGCGGACTACTCCAGGGCAACACGGCCTACTCGCGCTTTACGGGAGGGTACGCCTTCACGGTGGCGGCAGACCGGGTGCGCGTGCTGAACAACGTGGGCGTCGCCTACGACTCCCAGGGCGACCGTGAAGTCGTGGCGCCCTACACCCAGACCCAGGTCGGCGGGGGGAACGGGCGTTCCCTCGGTCGCCTGAACACCTATTTCAGCTCCACGGCACGCGTCTTCACCTTCCCGGTGCAGCGGCAGGCACAGGGCAGCATCGACCTCTACGCCGCCGCCAACATCACACCCACCACGGGGCTCACCTTCGACGGCTCGCACCTGGAGCGCTTCGCGGTGGGGAAGGTGCCCGTGGACGACCTGAACTTCGCCCGTTATCAGGAGTCCAACTTCAGCGTGACCTACCGCCTGCCCGCCGCGCGGACGCCGCCCGCCTTCACCCTGGGCGCCGTGCGGACCCGCGTGACCCGCGACTGGACGAGCGACTACACCTACCTGCGCAACGACGTCCTCTTCCGGGTGGAGGCCCTGCCCACGCTGATCGGGCCCAGCATCGGCTACCAGTGGTCGCCCGAGGGCACCCCCAATCGCTGGCTGATCAGCCTTTCCTTCCTGCCGAAGTAAACGCTTCCCCAGGCCTAGAGGGGGACGGTCGTGTGGGGCCGTTCCCCCTCACTTCATCGACGCCGAGCGCTTCTCCAGGATGGTGGGTGGGGGAGGGATTGCCCCCGCCACGCCCTGACCGCGCCGTCACCTCCGCGTTGCCGCCGAAACGGGGCTGTGGCAGAATGCTGGGCAATTCCCAGCACCCCTTTCCCCTTTTCTCACACACTTGAAGTGGAGGCCGCAGTGGTACACGCGACGAGACAGGTCAGACTCACCCGCGAGGGGTACGCCCGCCTGGAGCGCACCCTGGAGCAGGAGCAGCGGCGCCTCGCGGAGGCGACCCGCATCCTGCAAGAGCAGATGGAGACGAGCGCCGACAACGAGGACACCGGTCTGGAAGACGCCAAGCGCGAGAAGATGGGGATCGAGGCCCGCATCGAGGAGCTCGAAGACACCCTTGCCCGCGCCTCGATCATCGAGGATCACGGGCAGGACGACCAGATCACGCTGGGCGCGGTGGTCGCCCTCGCCAACGAGACGACGGGCAAGGACATGCGCGTGCAGGTCGTCAGCGTGCCTGAGGCGGCGGTCTTGGGCGGCAGCGTCCCGCGCATCAGCGAGGACAGCCCGGTGGGCCGCGCGATGATGGGCCGCAAGGTGGGCGACTCCTTCGTCGTGAACCTCGGCAACGGCAAGCAGGTCAAGTACCGGGTCAAGACCGTCGAGTATTGAAGGGCGAAGGCGGAAGGCAGAAGGCGCCGGGATGGCCTTCTGCCTTCCACCTTCTGCCTCCTATACTCCCCCTCATGCCTGGCGACGCCTCCACTCCCGACCCCCGCCGCGAGGGCCTGCACGAGCAGACCGTCAGCCGCCTGAACAACCTCCAGGCCTGGCGCGAGGCGGGGCTCGAGCCCTTCCCGTACCGCTTCTCCCAGACCCATCACGCCCGCGACGTGATCAAGGCCCACCCGCCGGACGACGAGGGCAGGTTGGAACCCGGGCAGGAGTGGCCGGAGGAGACCTACTCGCTCGCGGGCCGCGTCACCCTGCTGCGCCACATGGGCAAGGCCGCTTTCGCCGACCTGGGGGACGAGGACGGGCGGATTCAGCTCCACTTCAGCAAGGGGGACACGGAGCAGTTCGAGGCCACCAAGCGGATCGACCTCGGCGACATCATCGGCGTGACGGGCTTTCCCTTCGTCACGCGGACGGGGCAGCTCACCCTGCGGGTGAAGTCGTGGCAGCCCCTCGTCAAGAGCCTGCACCCCCTCCCCAGCAAGTTCCACGGGTTGCAGGACGAGGAACTGCGCGCCCGCCGCCGCTACCTAGACCTGATGGTGAGCTCCGAGCGGCGCGAGGCGTACCGCACCCGTGCCCGCGCCATCGGCTACATCCGCCGTTTCCTCGACGAGCGCGGCTTCCTGGAGGTGGAAGGCCCCACCTTACAGGTCGTGCCGGGCGGCACCGAGGCGCGGCCTTTCAAGACCTTCCACAACGCGCTGGGGCACGAGTTCTCGCTGCGCATCAGCCTGGAGCTGTACCTCAAGCGTCTCCTCGTCGGCGGTTTCGAGCGGGTGTACGAGATCGGGCGCAACTACCGCAACGAGGGCATCGACCGCACCCACAACCCCGAATTCACCATGCTGGAGGCGTACTTCGCCTACGGCGACTACGGGGACATGATGTGCCTCGTCGAGGAGCTGCTCCACGGCCTCGTCACCGAGGTGAAGGGTGAGCCGCGGCTGGCCTACGGGGGCCAGGAGGTGGACTTCAGCCTGCCGTTCAAGCGGCTCGACTTCGTGACGGCGCTGCAACAGGCCGCCGGGCTCGACTTCGACCCCACCGACCTCGCCCGGTTGCGTGCGTGGACCGACGAGCGTCACCCCGAGTTGCGGAAGGTCCCCGACTACAAGCTCCTCGACAAGCTCTTCGGCGAGTACGTGGAGCACACGCTGATCCACCCCACCTTCGTCACCGACGTGCCGCTGGCGATCAGCCCGCTGGTGAAGGCGCACCGCAGCCGCCCGGGTCTCGCGGAGCGCGCCGACCTCTTCGTGGCGGGCTTCGAGCTGGCGCCGATCTACTCCGAGCTCAACGACGCCCTCGACCAGCGCGCCCGCTTCGAGGCGCAGTCCGCCCGACGCGACGCCGGGGACGAGGAGGCCCACGAGCAGGACGAGGACTTCCTGCTCGCCCTGGAGTACGGGATGCCGCCCGCCGCGGGAATGGGGATGGGGATGGACCGCCTGACCATGCTGCTAACCGACAGCGACTCCATCCGCGACGTGCTGCTCTTCCCCCTGCTGCGCCCCGAGGGTCAGGGCCGTTCGGGAGAAGAGGCCGGAGGCGATTCCCCAGAGAGGTGACCCTCCGTGCCGCGATAAGAGCGTCGTGAGGCGGGGCTGGGGGGAGTGACCTCCGGCCCCGTCCACTGTTACCCCTGCGGTAGCGACGTGAATTCGTTTGTTCTTTTGACAAACAAAAACCGATGAGGCAAGATGAGTCCTGTAACAAGACTTCCTGAAGAACGCTTCGCGGGGGCCCCGGCCTCCCGCTCACGCTCCTGACCCGTCGCCCAGCCCCCTGGAGTTCCCGTGCCGTATTCCACGCCTGCCCACGACACGCTCGACCTGGCCGCGATCCGCGCCCGGCACACCTTGCTGTTGCTGGGGCGGCTGTGGCAGGGGGACCGGGCGCGGGTCGACCTGGCGCGGGAGCTGGGCCTGTCGCGCAGCGCGATCAGCTCCATCGTGAGCGAGCTGATGGAGGCGGGGCTGGTGGGCGAGACGGGACCGCGCGCCGCCCGGTGCGGGGGAGGCGGGCAGGCCGGGCGCCGGGCCACGATGCTGGCGCTGAACACCCGCGCGGCCTCCTTGCTCGCGCTCGACCTGGGGGCCAGCCACGTGCGGGTGGATCTGCTCGACCTGCGCTGCCGCACCCTCGCCAGCCGCACCGTCGCGCACGACATCGGGTGCGGCCCGGGTCCGACGTACGCGCTCGCCGCCCGGCTGACCCGCGAGGTGCTCGCCGAGGCGGGCGTGGGCCGCGAGGCGGTGGCGGGGGTGGGGGCGGGGGTGCCCGGCCCGGTGGACCACACGACGGGCGGGGTCGTGCAGCCCCCCAACATGGGCGGCTGGGATGGCGAACGGGTGGCCGCCGGGCTGAGCTCGGCTTTGGGTCTTCCCGCGCTGGTGGACAACGACGCGAACCTCGGGGCGCTGGCGGAGGCCAGATTCGGGGCGCACCGGGGCCAGCCCGACCTGATCTACGTGAAGGCCGCGACCGGCATCGGGGCGGGGGTGATGCTCGGCGGGCGGCTGCACCGCGGCGTGCGGGGCGGCGCGGGCGAGATCGGCCACATCAGCATCAACGAGCGCGGTCCGGTGGGCCGCAGCGGCAACCCCGGCAGCCTGGAGAGCTACGCCGCCGGACAGGTGCTGGTCGAGACGGCCCGCGCCCGCCGCGCCGCCGGGGCGCCGAGCACCCTGCCCCCGGCCCTCACGCTCGGCGACCTCATCGCGGGGGCGGGCAGCGACCCTCTCGCCCGCGAGGTCTGGGCGGAGGCGGGCCACCACCTCGGCGTGGCGATCAGCACGGTGCTCAACCTCTTCAACCCGGGCGCGGTCGTGGTCGGGGGGCGGCTCGCGGGGGCGGGGGCGGTGTTCCTGGACGCCATCCGGGAAAGTGCCCTGAGCCGCACCCTGCGGGTCAACGCGGGGGGCACCCCCATCGAGTTCAGCTCGCTCGGCGCGGACGCCGGGGTCCTCGGCGCGGGGGCGATGCTCCTCGACCAGCTCTTCACGCCCGCCGGGCTGCGCCACCTGGGGCGGATCGCCTCGGTGGGGCGCAGCCCGCCGCCCCCCGCCCGACCGTCTCCCTTCCCCTCGCCGATCCCCTCTTTCTCCCCTGGAGGAACGTTATGAAGAAAGCTCTTTTGATCGCCGCCGCCCTGACCGTGACGGGCACCGCCTCCGCCGCCGGGAAGCTCGAAATCTTCTCGTGGTGGTCCGGGGACGAGGGTCCGGCCCTCGACGCCCTCGTCAAGCTCTACAAGCAGCGCTACCCCACGGTGGCCGTGGACAACGCGACCGTCTCGGGCGGCGCGGGCACGAACGCCAAGGCGGTGCTCAAGACCCGGATGCTCGGCGGCACGCCCCCCGACTCCTTCCAGGTGCACGCCGGGCAGGAACTCATCGGCACCTGGGTCGTGGCGAACCGTATGGAGGACCTCAGCGGCCTCTTCAAGTCCGAGGGCTGGGACAAGGCGTTTCCCAAGGACGTGATCGGGCTGCTCTCCGCGAAGGGCGGCATCTGGAGCGTGCCCGTCAACGTCCACCGCTCGAACGTGATGTGGTACAACCCCGCCAAGCTTAAGGCTTGGGGCGTCACCGCGCCCAAAACCTGGGCCGAGTTCCTGACGACCTGCAACACGCTCAAGGCCAAGGGCGTCGCCGCGCCCCTCGTGGTGGGCGAGAACTGGACCCAGCAGCACCTCTGGGAGAGCGTGATGATCGGCACGCTGGGGGCCCAGGGCTGGCAAAACCTGTGGACCGGCAAGACCAAGTTCACCGACCCCAAGGTCGTGCAGGGCTTCACCACCTTCGGGCGGGTGATGGACTGCGCCAACAAGGACGCCTCCGGCCTGAGCTGGCAGCAGGCTTCTGACCGTATCGCCGACGGCACGAGCGCTTTCAACATTATGGGCGACTGGGCCGCCGGGTACTTCACGACGACCAAGAAGCTCCAGCCCAACACCGGCTTCGGGTTCACGCCCAGCCCCGGCACGAGCGGCACCTTCGTGATGCTCGCCGACTCCTTCGGCCTGCCCAAGGGCGCCAAGAACCGCACCGAGGCGCTGAACTGGCTGAGGCTGATGGGCTCGAAGGCCGGGCAGGACGCCTTCAACCCCCTGAAGGGCTCCATCGCCGCCCGCACCGACTCCGACCTGAGCAAGTACAACACCTACAGCCGCTCGGCTGCCGCCGACTGGAAGCGCAACAAGATCGTGGGCTCGCTCGTCCACGGCGCCGTCGCCCCCGAGAGCTTCATGAGTGCGTTCGGCGCGGTGATCGACCAGTTCGTCGCCAGCAAGAACGCCCAGGGCGCCGCCGCCGCCGCCCAGCAGCTCGCCACCCGCTCGGGCATCGGCCAGTAAAAGACAGGACGCAGGGCGCGGTACGCAGGGCGCGGTGGACTCGACCGCGCACCGCGTACCGCTTCCCGCGTCCCGAACAAGAGGTGAAGCACCCGTGAAAGGCCTCTCCCGCGACCGTCTGTGGTCCATCGCCGTGCTGCTCCCGAGCATCTTGCTGCTCGCGGTGTTCGTGTACGGCTTCATCGCGCGCACGGTGTACGTCAGCCTCACCGACTGGGGCAACGACCCCGCGCAGGCGCTCGCCCTCGACCCCATCATCCGCTGGGTGGGCCTCGCCAACTACCAGGAACTCTTCACCGGCTTCTTGCAGGGCCGCTTCCGGCAGGAACTCGTCAACACCATCTTCTTCACGCTGTTTTTCATCCTGGGCTGCTTGGGTCTGGGGCTGGGCCTCGCGCTCGTGCTCGACCGCAACCCCCGCGGCGAGGGGCTGTGGCGCACGATCTTCCTCTTCCCGATGAGCCTGAGCTTCATCGTGACGGGCACGATCTGGCGCTGGATGCTTCAGCCGCAGGGGGGCGTGAACCAGTTCCCGAACGCGGTCGGCCTGCCCGCCGGACAGTTCAGTTGGCTGAGCAGCACGGACGCCGTGTGGAAGTTCGACTGGAACGCCCTGCCCCTGATCACCGCCTCGGTGGTCGGGCTGGTCCTGATCCTGCTCGCCGTGCGCGCCGCCCGCGCGGGGGACCGCACGCGCGCTATCGTCTCCGGCCTGTGCGCCGCCCTGCTCCTGGGCTGGGCGCTGTTCATTGGCCCGAACGTCCGGCTCCTTCCCGCGCCTGAACTCCACGGCTTCAACCTCGCCCTGATCGGCATCATCATCGCCGCCGTGTGGCAGATGAGCGGGTACACGATGGCGCTCTACCTCGCCGGGCTGCGCGGCATCCCCGAGGAGCTGCGCGAGGCCGCGAAGGTGGACGGGGCGAGCGACTTCGGGATGTACCGCCACGTCATCTTCCCGCTGCTCGCCCCCATCACCCTGAGCGCGATGATCATCCTGGGGCACATCAGCCTCAAGATCTTCGACCTCGTGTACGCGATGACGGGGCCCGACAACACGTACACCTCCGTGCCCGCGCTGAACATGTACCTCACGAGCTTCCGGCAAAACCAGTTCGCGCTCGGCGCGGCCATCGGGACGATCCTGCTCATCCTGGTGGCGTTCGTGATCGTGCCGTACCTGACGAGTTCCTTCCGAGGCGAGGAGGGCCACGCATGACGACCACCGTTCCCACCACCACGGCGAGCCCCGCGCCCGCCTCGCGCCGGTTCGGGCTGAGCCGGGCGGGGCTGTACGCCCTCCTGGTGGTCGCCGCGCTCTTTTTCCTGCTGCCGATCTATCTCCTGATCGCCACCGCCCTCAAGTCGCCCGACGCGATCAACCTCGCCACGACGTGGCAGTGGCCCCGCGCGCTGAACTGGGCGAGTTTCGCCGAGGCGTGGGCTAAGATTGGCGGGAACGTAGGCAACAGCCTGTTTCTAGCCATCGTCGCCACGCTCATCTCCGCGATGATGGGCAGCCTAAACGGCTACGCGCTGTCTAAGTGGAAGTTCCGGGGTGCCAATATCCTCTTTGCCCTGATGCTTTTCGGCATGTTTATCCCGTATCAGGCGGTGCTGATCCCTCTCTTCCAATTTGTACGTTCGATTGGCTGGGAATCTTTTGTTATTCCTGGGTTCAACATCACGGTGCCCGAATTCACCCTGTATGGCTCTATTTGGGCTCTAATTCTCGCGCACGTCGTGTACGGCCTGCCCATCACCACGCTGATCTTCCGCAACTACTACGCCGAGGTGCCCGACGCGCTCGTGGAGGCGGCGACCATCGACGGGGCGGGGTTCTGGAGCATCTACCGTCAGGTGATCTTTCCGCTCAGTGTGCCGGGCTTCGTCGTCGTGATCATCTGGCAGTTCACGCAGGTCTGGAACGAGTTCCTGTTCGCGGCGACCCTGACGAACACGAGTTCGCAGCCCGTCACCTACGCGCTCTCGCAGCTCGCGGGCGGGCAGGCGGTGAGCTGGAACCTGCCGATGGCCGGGGCGATCCTGGCCGCGCTGCCCACGCTGCTCGTGTACATCCTGCTCGGGCGCTACTTCGTGCGTGGTCTGCTCGCCGGGAGCGTGAAGGGGTAGGACCGTTCGTCGTCTCGCGGCACGCCTCTCCCAGTTCGGGGGGCGTGTTTCCCTTGGTCGCCGGTTCATCCTCCTGCGGGGGAGGGGGGAAGAGTCGGTACTCGCGCCGGAGCTGACGGGGTAGACTCCCCGGTACGTCATGCCGAGTCCCGATGCCCAGGTGGCCTATTCCCAGGTGGTCTTCGTCGTGTCCCACGACCGCTCGCGGGCTGCCCGGCTCGCGCCCGCCCTGTCGCAGGCCCAGGTGCTTCCCATCCCCGACGCCGAGACGCTGCTGCGGGAGGCGCACGTCCGCCCGCCCGCCGTCGTGCTCCTGTACGCCGACACCCCGGGCGTGCCCCTCGCCGAGGTGCTGCCGCTGCTGCGCCAACGGGCGGAACTCGCGGGCACGCGCTGGCTGGCGGTGGGCACGCAGGGCCTCGGCGCCCTCCTCGCGGCGGGGGCCGACGCCCTGATCAGCGACACGACCGCACCCGACGCGATGGCCCTGCAAGTCCGCACCCTGCTCGCCCGCGCGGCGCAGCACCGCGACCAGGAGGGCCGCATCACCACACTTCAGCGCCGCCTCGACACCTGGGAACACGAGGAGCGGGTGCGCGACCAGCTCGTCCACATGCTCGTCCACGACCTGAAAAACCCCATCGCCGCCGTGATGGGCCTGCTGGAGGTCGTCGAGGAGGACGACCGGGTGCCCGACGACACCCGCGAACTCGTGAAGATCGCCCACGACGAGACCCAGCACCTGCTTCACCTCGCCGTGAACATGCTCGACGTGCGCAAGATCCAGGCGGGCAAGATGAACCTGCGCCCCGAGCTGATGTTCAGCCCGATGTTCGAGGAGGTCATCGAGCAAGCCCGCGGCGACGTGGGCGGCGGCCTGCGCGACCGCGTGCTGCGGGTGGAGGTCGCCCCCAACCTCAGCCCGGCCCGCGCCGACCCCGAGATTTTGCGCCGCGTGCTGGCGAACCTCCTGAGCAACGCCATGAAGCACACGGGCACGGGCGGCGTGATCCAGATCGGCGTGCGCAAGGACGGCGACGAGACGCTGATCTCCGTGCGCGACGACGGCGAGGGCATCCCCGCCGAGGACATCCCTAACCTCTTCGCCGCCTTCGAGCAGTCGCGCCTGACCCTGCACGGGCGCTTCGACACCGGCATGGGCCTGGCCTTCTGCAAGCTCGCCGTCGAGGAGCACGGCGGAAGCATCTGGGTCGAGTCCGAGCGAGGCAAGGGCTCCACCTTCACCTTCACCCTGCCCCCCGCCCAGGACGCCGAGGACGACGACTTCGTGGAATTGTTGAGTTAGGGCAAACCGCAGCAAGGTTGCCGCGTTCCGGTCATCTTTCCGGGCGGAGCGAGAGGCGAAAGAGGACGGTGCGCCGCCCCGGGCAATCGAGAAGACCGCACCACCGGTGGCGGCGGGATGCGGCCTGTCCTGGTGACCTCAATGCTCAGGCTGGGCGGCGGGGGCAGCCTCCTGGGAGCGATCCTCTGGTCGTCGCCCACGCGGGCGGCTCCTCGACGTGTCCTGCCGGGGCGTGGGCACTGCGCTGGTGCGGTAGCTGCCCGCCTTGCGGGCACTCGGGGACACCTCCTCGATCAGCAGCCCGTCTTCGACGAGGGCCGCTAGGGCCCGGCCCGCGTATACGCCCAGGGCTGCGTCCAGGCTGGAGACGCTGTGTTCACCGGGCCAGCGGTCGACGTACAACCAGACGAGTTTCTCCACCGGCTTGCGCTCCAGCAGGGCATCAGGAAGGCGTCTTTCCACGGTCGCAGCATGACGGGCCCTGGCAAACCGCCGTCTTACCGCGACCACCTCTTTGAAGACGACAAGCCGACCAAACCGGGGTCGGCCTGCCAGAACACGGGTACGCTACCTTTCTGAGCCGCCGCCTTCTCCCACCTGCGCCCCCCGCTCCCCAGCCGTCACGGGGGGTTCGCGCACCTTGCAAAACGCGCTGCCGTGCTAGAACCTAAGGCGTACCACAAGCCGCTTCTCATTCCGGTTCGTCAGGCCCTCTCTTTTTTTCACAGGACTCGTGCGTTTTTTCACGAGCTGGATGAAGTGGGAGGAGGGCAGAAGGGAGACTCCCATCGAGTACGCGAATTTCGTGATCATGCTGCTGATCGCCCTGGGGATCGGGGTCCTGGCCGTGGTGGTCAGCGCCATCCTGGGGCCGAAGAAGGCCAGCCGCACCAAGCTGATGGCCTACGAGAGCGGGAACGACCCCGAGCACGGCGGCGTGGGCACGGGCCAGCGCTTTCCGGTGCATTTTTACCTCGTCGCGATGCTCTTCATCATCTTCGACATCGAGACGGCATTCTTCTTCCCGCTGGCCGTCGCCTACCAGAAGCTGGTGCCCTTCGCCTTCTTCGAGGCCGTGGCGTTCGTGGGCCTGCTGCTCGTCGGGTACGTCTACATCCTGAAAAAGGGCGTTCTGGAATGGGCGTGAAGGAGCTTTCCCTATGGCGCTGAAAGAACTCTTCGACCGCGACTGGCAGGAACTCGAATCCGAGGGCGTCCTCTTTTCGAGCCTGGAAAAGCTCGTCGCCTGGGGACGCAGCAACAGCCTGTGGCCCGCCACCTTCGGCCTGGCGTGCTGCGCCATCGAGATGATGAGCAGCACGGACGGGCGCAATGACCTCGCGCGCTTCGGCTCTGAGGTTTTCCGCGCCTCGCCCCGGCAGGCCGACGTGATGATCGTCGCCGGGCGGCTGAGCAAGAAGATGGCCCCGATCATGCGCCGGGTCTACGACCAGATGCCCGATCCCAAGTGGGTGATCAGCATGGGGGCATGCGCGAGTTCGGGCGGCATGTTCAACAACTACGCCATCGTGCAGAACGTGGACCACGTGGTGCCGGTAGACATCTATGTGCCCGGCTGCCCGCCCCGCCCCGAGGCGCTGATCTACGCCGTCATGCAGCTCCAGAAGAAGGTGCGCGGCGAGGCGTTCGACGAACTCGGCACTCAGCTCCCGATGGTGGAGGCGTGGACGAGATGACGCGCCAGGAGACGATCATCGTCACGACGGGGACGGGGACGGTTCAAAGTGACCCCCGCGACGTGACTTCCCTCATCGCCGAACTCGGCCTGACTGCGGACGACACCGCCGAACCGACCGCCAGCGTCTCCCACGAGCGGCTGAGGGAAGTGGCGTACGCCCTCAAAGAACGCGGCTTCATGCTGATGGACACGGTGGGTATCGACTACAGCGCCTACCCCGAGCGCCGCCCCGCCCGCTTTGCCGTGCTGCACAACGTCTACCACCCGGACGACCACCGCCGCCTCTTCCTGCGCGTGTGGGTGAACGACGGGGAGCCTGTGGACAGCCTCTACCCCGTCTGGAAGGCCGCGAACTACCTAGAGCGCGAGGTGTACGACCTGATGGGTGTAGAGTTCGTGGACCACCCCGACCTCCGCAAGGTGCTCACGCCGGACGACCTGGAAGGGCATCCTCTCCGCAAGGACTTCCCCATCGGCGAGACGCCCACGATGTTCCGGGAAGGCCGCTTCCTCGATCCGGGCGCCTTCCGCGCGGGTCTGACGGGGCGTGAGGCGGGGCTCAGCAAGTACCGCGGCGAGTTGCGGCGCGGCCAGGGCGAGGACCGCCTGCCGCCCGTCATGCCGGATGGAGGGCCGAAATGACCATCAAGGACCGTGACGTGAACTCCGGCACCCTCCCCCGCACCCAGATGACGCCCGACCACCAGGAGTCCACGAGCGCCGAGCGCTTGCAGGGACAGACGGGCGCCCTCCTCCACACCGAGGTCATGAGCCTGAACGTGGGGCCGCAGCACCCCTCCACGCACGGCGTCCTGCGGCTGGTGGTGGACATGGACGGCGAGTACGTGGTCAAGGTCACACCGCACATGGGCTACCTGCACACCGGCTTCGAGAAGACCTTCGAGCACCGCACCTACCAGCAGGGCGTCACCTACGCGCCGCGCACCGACTACCTCCACTGCTTCGGGCACGAACTCGCCTACGTGCTGAGTGCCGAAAAGCTGCTGGGGGCCGAGGTGCCCGAGCGGGCGACTACCGTGCGCGTGATCCTGCACGAACTCGGGCGCATCCACTCGCACCTCGTCTTCGTGGGGACGGGGCTGCTCGACCTCGGGGCGCTGACGCCCTTCTTCTACGCCTTCCGGGAGAAGGAGGCGCTTCAGGACCTGTTCGAGGCCGCGACCGGCTACCGCATGAACCAGGGCTACTTCCGGGTGGGCGGCCTGAGCCGTGACATCCCAGAGGACTGGCCTGCCCGCGTCGCCGCCTTCCTCGAAACCTTCGAGAAGGGCGTGGACGAGTACGAGACGCTGTTCGCCAAGAACCCGATCTTCCTCGACCGGGCGACGGGCGTGGGCGTCATTCCGCGCGACGTGGCGATTGACCTGGGGCTGACCGGGCCGAACCTGCGGGCCAGCGGCGTGGCCCTCGACCACCGCAAGGCGAACCCGTACTGCGGCTACGAGACCTACGACTTCGACGTGCCCGTCAGCCAAGCGGGGGACAGCCTCGCCCGCTTCCAACTGCGGCTGATGGAGTTCCGCGAGAGCGCGAAGATCGTGCGGCAGGCCCTCAAGCGCCTCACCCCCGGTCCCGTCAAGGACCCCAACCGCAAAATCAGCCTTCCGCCCCGGCACGAGCTGGAGACGAGCATGGAGGCGGTCATCCACCACTTCAAGCTCGTGACCGAGGGCTTCCACCCCCCGGTCGGCGAGGTGTACGTGCCCGTCGAGACGGCGCGCGGCGAGGTCGGCTACTACATCGTCTCGGACGGCGGCTCGATGCCCTACCGGGTGAAGATTCGCGCGCCGAGCTTCGTGAACCTCCAGGCCCTCGAATACGCCTGCGTGGGCGGCCAGTTCGCCGACCTCATCACCATCCTGGCGACGATTGACCCGGTGCTGGGGGATGTGGATAGGTAGGAATCGACTCTTTGGTATTAAGTATCCGGATTCAATCAGACGAACTGATGGAAGCATAATTCTGGAGCATCTCAATCCTATTTGAACACGGCGATTCATCCCATAATAGTTACGCGGCTATTACACTTGTAAGGAGTCAACATGTCAAGTGAAGCACTTGTTAGTCTTGCAGTTGATCGCGCTATCGCTTGGATCACCCTCAACCGCCCAGAGGCACGGAACGCCTTCAGCCGTGACATGCTCCACCAGCTCTCCAGCCATCTTGATCAGGTTCGAGAGGACAACCACGTTCAAGCCGTCATCCTAACGGGAACGGGTGAGCAAGCTTTCTCTGCCGGAGCTGACATTCGCATCTTGAACAGTTCGACGCCCCTAGAGGTGCGCGAGTTCGCTCGCCTCGCGGTACAAGTGACGAACAAAATTGAGGGTTTGGGCAAGACTGTTATTGCAGCGCTCAACGGCCACGCGCTGGGCGGCGGCCTTGAGATTGCTGAGGCGTGCACCCTGCGAATCGCTGTCCCGCACGCCCAACTTGGTCATCCCGAAGTGCGAATTGGGGCACTGGCAGGCTGGGGGGGCACAACCCGCCTTTCGCGGTTGATCGGTCGTGGCCGGGCGGCTGAACTGCTGTTGACGGGTGAAACCATCTCCGCTGAACAAGCCTGCCTCTGGGGGTTGGTCAACAGGGTCGTTCCCCAGAAGGACCTGCTGGACACCGCCTACGCCATCGCCAGCACCATCCTTAAGCAGTCGCCGGTGGCCGTCCGCCTGACGTGGGAAGCGCTCCACCGAGGCGCAGACCTGAGTCTTGAAGAATCCGCCCGACTTGGCGCTGATTACTTTGGGCTGGTCGCCGCCACGGAGGACTTTAAAGTTGGAACACAGGCGTTTCTAAACAAGGTCGAGCCGGAGTTTTCGGGTCGTTAGTCGGAACCACCGGAATAGATTGACACTTGTAAAGTGGATCGGAGAGATGACAGAGAAACTCGTAGGATCACAGCTCATTTGGCTTGAACAAATAGTCCTGTTAGAGCAAGGAAGTTAAATGTCCTACTTCGCAGACAAACAACCTCTCGTCGCTGACATCTTCAGCCGCTACCCAGCTTCTCCCCAGGGCCGACGCTCGGCGCTGATGCCGCTGTTGCGTGAGGTGCAGAACGCCTTCGGGTACGTGTCGGAGACGCACGCGGCGGAGATCGCCTCTCTGTGCGGCACGACGGCGACCGAGGTGCGGAGCGTGATGAGCTTCTATTCGACGTATCACACGGTGCCGACCGGCAAGTACCACCTCCAGGTCTGCTCGACGCTGATGTGCGCGCTGGCGGGAAGCGACGAGCTGTGGGACCACCTCGTCTCCACGCTGGACGTGCAGCCGGGCGAGGTCACAGGTGACGGGCGCTTCAGCGTGCAGAAGGTGGAGTGCCTGGGAAGCTGCGGCACCGCGCCCGTCGTGCAGATCGGCGACGAGGGCTACTACGAGAACGTGACCCGCGCCAAGTGCGACCGACTCATCAAGGCGATGCGCGCCGACATCCCGCCCCCGCCCGACAACCCCGTGCCCGTCACCGTGCGGGAGGACGGGCGGCAGATGACGGCGAAGGGCGAGCGCGTCGGGGCCAGCATCCACGACCTCGCACCCTTGACCGGAAGTGAAGCATGACGATTGCCGAACCCGCCCCCAAACCCATCACCAGCGGCAAGGACCCCCGCTTCGCCCCCACCCTCTACGCGCACGTCGGGCAGCAGGGAAGCTGGACGCTCGACTACTACCGCCAGCATGGGGGGTACGAGGCCGTCAAGCGTGCCTTTGCGATGGGTCCTGATGCCGTCATCGACGAGGTGAAGAAGTCCGGCCTGCGCGGGCGCGGCGGGGCAGGCTTCGCCACCGGCCTGAAGTGGTCCTTCATGCCCCTCAAGGACGGCAAGCAGCACTACATCATCTGCAACGCCGACGAGTCCGAGCCGGGTTCGTTCAAGGACCGCTACCTGCTGTCGGAGGACCCGCACCAACTCATCGAGGGAATGCTGATCGGCGGGTATGCCATGCGCGCCTCCGTCGGCTACATCTACATTCGCGGCGAGTACGTCCACGCCGCCGAGCGCGTCTGGGCCGCCATCCACGAGGCGCGGGCGGCGGGGCTGCTGGGCAAGAACATTCTGGGCAGCGGCTTCGACTTCGACCTGCAACTGCACCGGGGGGCCGGGGCGTACATCTGCGGCGAGGAGACGGCGCTGATGAACTCGCTGGAGGGCCTGCGCGCCAACCCGCGTCTCAAACCGCCCTTTCCCGCCGCCGCCGGACTGTACGGCCTGCCGACGACCATCAACAACGTCGAGACCTTCTGCGCGGCGACCCACATTCTCAAGTACGGCGCCGACTGGCACGCAGGCATGGGCACCGAGAAGTCCAAGGGCATGAAGCTCTTCCAGATCAGCGGCCCCGTCCTGCGGCCCGGCGTGTACGAGCTGCCGCTGGGCACGACCTTCCGCGAGCTGATCTACGACTGGGCGGGCGGCCCCACCGAGGAGATGAAGGCGATCATCCCCGGCGGCTCCTCCTGCCCGATGCTGCCCTGGGACGACAAAACGCTCGACACGCCGATGGACTACGAGAGCGTGGCCGCCGCCGGATCCATGCTCGGCACGGGCGGCGTGACCCTGATCCCGAAGGCCGACTGCATCGTCAACGTCACCTGGAACCTCGTGCGCTTCTACGGGCACGAATCGTGCGGCAAATGCACGCCTTGTCGTGAGGGAATCAGCTCGTGGATGACCCGCATGTACGAGAAGCTGGTGCGTGGGCGCGGTCAGCCGAACGACGTGCAGCTCATCCTCGACATGAGCGACAACATCGGCGGTCGGAGCTTCTGTGCCCTCGCCGACGCCTGCCTGGGTCCGGTGCTGAGTTCCATCAAGCTCTTCCGCGAGGAGTACGACGTGCTGGCGCAGACGGGGCAGCCGATGTACGGGGCGCGGAGAAGGTGGAAGGACTCGTGATGAGGAAGGCAGAAGGCAGATGGCAGATGGCAAAAGGCGCTGGGGCAAAGGCCGTTCTGGCCTTCTGCCTTGAGCCTTGGGCCTTCTGCCCCTTTAAGGAGCAAGCATGAAAGTCGTTGTAGACGGCCACGAACTCGACCTCCCGGCGGGCACCAGCGCCATCGACGCGGTGTTCGCCGCCGGGCGGGACGTGCCGTATTTCTGCGCGCATAGCTACCTCTCGCCCGTCGGGGCTTGCCGGATGTGCCTGATCGAGTCGGGCTCGCCGCGCAAGAACCCGGACGGCACGTTCGTGATGGAGGGCGAGGGCGACGCGGCCAAGCCCAAAATCTTCTGGTTCCCCAAGCCGATGGCCGCCTGCACGATGCAGGCCACGGAGGGGATGCACATCCGCACGGCGGCGACCTCCGAGGTGGTGGCGAAGTCGCAGGCGGGGATGATGGAGTTCACCCTCCTGAACCACCCGCTCGACTGCCCGACCTGCGACAAGGGCGGCGCGTGCGAGCTTCAGGACCGCGCCTTCGAGTACGGCTACGGGGCCAGCCGCTTCGGCTTCGACCGCCGCCACGCGGACAAGCACTATCCGCTCTCGGACTTCATCATCCTCGACCAGGAACGGTGCATCCACTGCAAACGCTGCGTGCGCTACTTCGAGGAGGTGCCGGGGCAGGAGGTCCTGGACTTCATCGAGCGCGGTGGGCACACCTTTATCGACACGGAGGAGGGCGGGCTGCCAGTCGGCTTCCAGGGCAACATCGCCGACATCTGCCCAGTGGGCGCACTCCTCGACAACGTGGCCCGCTTCCGGGGCCGCAACTGGGAGTACGACCACAACCCGACGACCTGCACCCTCTGCCCGGTGGGCTGCTCGATCACCGTGGACGCTCGCAACGGGCGGCTGGAGCGCATCGTGGCGGGCGAGAACCGCGAGGTAAACGAGGCGTGGATCTGCGACGCGGGCCGCTTCGGGCACGGCTTCGCCTCGGAGGGGAGGCTGACGGGGCCCCTCGTCCGCGTGAACGGCGAGCTGCGTGAGACGACCTGGGACGACGCCATCGCCGCCATGCGTCAGGGGTTGGCGTACACGAACCCTGCCGACCTCGGACTGTACCTGGGCTCGGACAGCACTCTGGAAGAGGGCGTAGCGCTCGAAGCCCTCGCCGGGCTGCTGGGCACCCGCTCGGTGGACCACTGGCCCCGCTACCCGGTGGGCGTGAACGCCCCCGCCGCGACGATGACGGACGTGGCAACAGCGGACGCGGTGGTGATCCTGGGCGCCGACCTAGGCGAAGAGGCCCCGGTGCTCGAACTCCGCGTGATGGAGATGCTGCGCGGCGGCATCATCCCGCCCGAGTTCCCGCACGGCACGGCGATTGCCGACCTGCGGCTCGTCGAGCGTCCCGCCCGGCATCCCGAGCGGCTGGCCGTGATCGGGCCGGACTCGCGCCTCGCGGGGCACGCAGGAATCCGGGTGACGGTGGAGCGGGCGAGCGGGGGAGACCTGCTGGGCGCTCTGCTCAACCCCAGGACCGACGAGGCGCGGGCGGTGTTGAAGCTCCTCACCGACGCCAAGCAGCCGGTCGTCATCCTGGGCGCGGACGTGCTGAACAGCCCCTCCGGTGCCTTTGCCACCCAGATCAGCGACCTCGCCATGCGGACGGGCGCGAAGGTGCTGGCGATCCCCGCCGGGCCGAACAGCAACGGGCTCTCGCACTTGAACCTTGTGCCCCGGATGGGCGGGCTGGGGTACGCGCGGCTCTCCGACGCGCCCGCCGCCTTCATCTCCCGCCTCGACCCCGGAAAGCGTGCCCGCGGCTTCACGGTTGTCCACGACACGCACCTGACTGACACGGCGCGGCTCGCCGACGTGGTGCTGCCCGCCGTCACCAACTACGAGAAGCGCGGGACGATCGTGAACCTGGAGGGCCGCCTCCTCCCGCTGCGGCAGTCGGCGCTCAACGCGGGTGAGGCTGCTGACCTAACCCGCACTCTGGCGGCGCTCGCGGAGGCACTGGGTGTCCGCACGAAGGTCCGTGGACTGAAGTCGGCTCAGGCCCTCCTGCGCGAACGGCTCGGCGTGAACGTGGAGAACCTGCCCGAGAGCGGCGTCATCCAGTCCCTCGGCCAGCGTCACGAGGCGCCCACCGGCCTTCGCCACACACCGAACCTGTGGACCGAGCGCATGGTCCCTAAGCCCAACCCCAGCTCGGACCCGAGGCACTTGACCATAGACCCGCGCTGGGAACTCCCGATGGCCGGCCAGCCGGGAGGGGATGACTGATGCCCGGCTGGCTCGTCGAACTCCTCATCACGCTCGTCAAGGGCCTGGCCCTCGCCTTCGCCCTGCTGACCACCTTCGCCTACATGACGCTGGTGGAGCGGCGCCTCCTCGCCCGGATGCAGATTCGCCTGGGGCCGAACCGGGTGGGGCCGGGTGGCCTCCTCCAGCCCCTCGCGGACGCGATCAAGAGCATCTTCAAGGAGGACGTGAACGTCACGCTGGCGGACAAGCTGGTGTACACGCTCGCGCCCATCGTCGCCATCGGCATGGCGCTGACGGCCTTCGGAGGGATTCCTGCCGGACCGCCCGGAAGCCTCTTCGGCGCCGATCCCTGGGTCTACAACCTCGACGCCGGAATCCTCGCGCTGCTGGCGATCACGAGCATGGGCGTGTACGGCATCTTCCTGGGCGGCTGGGCGTCAGGTTCCAAGTACCCGATCCTGGGCGGCCTGCGGAGCAGCGCGCAGATGATCTCCTACGAACTCGGCATGGGCCTGAGCATCCTGGGCCTGCTGATGCTGGTGGGAAGTACGTCCTTCCTCGGCATCGTGGGGTGGCAGGCGGTGAACGGGTGGATGATCCTCTTCCAGTCGCTCGCCTTCGCGCTCTTCCTGATCTCCTCCTTCGCCGAGACGAACCGCACGCCCTTCGACCTGCCGGAGGCCGAGCAGGAGATCGTGGCGGGGTACCTGACCGAATATTCGGCGATCAAGTGGGCGCTCTTCCAGATGGCGGAGTACGTCAACATGATCACGGCGTCGGCGATCATGGCTACCCTCTTTTTCGGGGGCTACCGGGGGCCGGGCTTCCTGAACGCGATCATCCCCGGCATCGCGGACTGGCCGATCATGTGGCTCGTCGTCAAGATCGCCTTTTTCCTCTTCCTCTTTATCTGGGTGCGGGCCACGCTGCCCCGGCTGCGCTACGACCAGCTCATGCGCTTCGGTTGGAAGTTGCTGCTGCCCGTCGCCCTCGCCAACACCATCCTGACGGCGGCGTATCTGGCCTTCGCGCGCGGGTTCGGTCTGTGGCCGCTCGCCGTCCTCAGCCTCGCCGGGCTGCTCCTTCTGCTCCTCCTGAGCGACCGGGTGCGGGTGCTGTGGAACACGCCGACGGTCCGGCGCGAGGACGATTCCCTGCCCAATACCCGTCCGGCGGGCGGCGACTGATGCGGGCCCCTTCACACCCTCAGAAAGGAAGCACACATGGGTGTTCTTGAAATCGCCAAGGGCATGGGCGTCACGCTCGGGAAGCTCTTTCAGAAGCCGGTCACGGTGAGTTACCCGGAGCAGCGGGCGACCCTCCAGCCCCGTTTTCGTGGTCGGCACGTCCTGACCCGCCACCCCGGCACGGGCCTGGAGAAGTGCATCGGCTGTTCGCTGTGTGCCGCCGCCTGCCCGGCCTACGCGATCTACGTGGAGGCCGCCGAGAACGACCCCCTCAACCCCACCAGCCCCGGCGAGCGGTACGCGAAGGTCTACGAGATCAACATGCTGCGCTGCATCTTCTGCGGCATGTGCGAGGAGGCGTGCCCGACGGGCGCCGTGGTGCTCGGCAACGAGTTCGAGATGGCCGACTACCGCTACCGCGACCTCGTGTACGGCAAGGAGGACATGCTCGTCGGCGTGGACGGCTCGCTGCCCCAGCGGCGGGAGGCGGCGCGCGCGGCCAAGCCCGTTCGGCTGGGCTTCAAAGTGCCGGAAGGGGCGAGGCCGGAACTGGAGGGGGTGGAGTACCCGCGATGAGGCAGAAAGCAGAAAGCAAAAGGCAGAAGGCGGGGCGGGGGAGGGTCGAGGAGTCGAGGAGTCGAGGAGTCGAGGCTGACCGTCGTTCTCCCTCGACCTCCGGGAGCCACCCATGATCGCCTTCCTCCTCCTCGCTCCCCTGGCCCTGATCGGCGCGATCATCACGGTCGCGGCGAAGAACGCGGTCCACGCCTCGCTGGGGCTGGTGGGGACCCTGCTCAGCGTGGCGGGGCTCTTTGCCAGCCTGAACGCTTCGTTCCTGGCGGCGACGCAGGTGATCGTGTACGCGGGGGCGGTGATGGTGCTGTTCCTGTTCGTGATCATGCTGCTCAACGCGAACCAGCCGATCTCGGGGCGTGACCCGGTGCCGTTCGTGCGGGAACTCGCGGGCATCGGCGGCGTGATCCTGGCGGGGGCGCTCGCGGTGATCGCCTTCACGTACCGCGACCCCCGGCCCCTGGCGCAGGGGGTGGAGGGGCTGCGCGGCATTCCCGGCGTCAGCACCGCCGCGGAGATCGCCACCCGCACCCCCGGCAACGCGGCGGCGGTCGGCGAGGTGCTGCTCACCCGCTTCCTGCTGCCTTTCGAGGCGGTCAGCGTCCTGCTTCTCGTCGCCATCGTGGGCGCCGTGGCGCTCGTGCAGCGGCCCGTGCCCCAGCCGGACGGCACGCCGGAAAAGGAGCGCGTGGTGTTGCCCGGCCCGGCGGAGCCCCTGGTCGAGGCCAGGGAGCCCGTCGTCCTGTCGGAAAGGGGGCGCCTCTGATGGCTCCGACCGGGTACTACGTCGCGCTGTCCGGGCTGCTTTTCGCCATCGGCATGATCGGGGTGCTGACCCGCCGCACGGCGATCATGATCTTCCTAAGCGTCGAACTGATGCTCAACGCGGCGAACCTCGCGCTCGTCGCCTTCGCCCGGTCGTGGGGGGACCTGACCGGGCAGACGGCGGTGTTTATCGTGATGACGCTCGCCGCCGCCGAGGTCGCCATCGGGCTCGCCATCATCGTCGCCATCTTCCGCAAGCGCGAGACCACCAACGTGGACGCCCTCGCCACCCTGAAAGGCTGAGTCGGAAGCGTGCCCCTGTACCTGCTGCCGCTGTTTCCCCTCCTCGGCTTCACCCTGCTGATCCTCTTCCCCCGCCTCTTTCCCGGTAAGGCGGCGGGCTGGCTCGCCTCGGGCGCCGTGCTGGCGAGCTTCGTCGTGGCCGTGTTGCGGTACCTCGGGCAGGGGGACGAACCCGCCCGGGAGGTGCTGTGGACGTGGCTGCCGAACATGGCGCTCGGCGCGAACCTCTCGGTCGGTTTCTGGTTCGACCAACTGAGCGCCGTGATGGCCCTGATCATCACGGGCGTGGGTTTCCTCATCCACGTCTACTCGATCAGCTACATGGGCCACGACCGCCAGTTCACGCGCTTTTTCGCGTTCCTGAACTTTTTCGTGGCGATGATGCTGATCCTGGTGCTCGCCGACTCCTACCCGCTGATGTTCGTGGGATGGGAGGGCGTGGGCATGGCCTCCTACCTCCTGATCGGCTTCTGGTACTCGGGGCGCAACTCGGAGGCGTCGAACCGCGACCTGCGGGAGGCCAGCGACCGTGAGGGGGTCGCCAACTCCAACGCCGCGCGCAAGGCGTTCATCATGAACCGCATCGGCGACGTGGGCTTCATGCTGGGGATGTTCCTGATCTACCGGCTCTACGGCACCCTCGTCATCCCCGAACTCGCCGAGCGGGCGGAGAGCGTGCGGGTGGCCGTCTCCGGAATCGAACTCGCCTGCCTCCTCCTCCTCGTTGGTGCCGTAGGCAAGAGCGGTCAGCTTCCCCTGACGACCTGGCTGCCGGACGCGATGGCGGGTCCCACGCCCGTCTCGGCGCTGATCCACGCCGCCACGATGGTCACGGCGGGCGTGTACCTGATCGCGCGCAGCCACTTCCTGTACGACCTCGCGCCCGTCGCCTCGACCTGGGTGGCGTGGGTCGGCGGTCTGACGGCCCTGTACGGCGCCCTTTCCGCCCTCAACCAGCACGACATCAAGAAGATCCTCGCCTATTCCACCGTCTCGCAGCTCGGGTATATGTTCCTGGCGGTGGGGTTGCACGCCTACTCGGCGGGGGTGTTCCACCTGCTGACGCACGCCTTCTTCAAGGCGCTGCTCTTCCTCTCGGCGGGTGCGGTCATCCACGCGCTGCACGAGGAACAGGACGTGCGGCAGATGGGCGGGCTGCGGAAGTTCATGCCCTTCACGCACGTCATGTCGCTCGTCGGCGTGCTCGCCATCGCGGGCATTCCGATCTGGAGCGGCTTTTTCTCCAAGGACGCGATTCTGGTCTCCGCTTTCGAGCAAGGTCCCCTGCTGTACGTGGTCGGGCTGGGGGTGGCGCTGCTGACGGCCTTTTACATGGGCCGCTGGTACTTCCTGGTGTGGCGCGGCGAGTACCGCGGGCACGTCGCGCACCCGCATGAGGCGGACGGGTTGATGAAGGTGCCGCTCGGCATCCTCGCCGCGTTCGCCACGCTCGCCGGGTTCCTGAACGTTCCGACCTTCCTGGGGGGCGGGCACGCCTTCGACGACTACCTGGGCCGCGCGATTCCCGTCGAAGTGCACGAGATTCCCGTCTCGACCGAGTGGCTGCTCACGGCCCTCGCCGTCGCCGCCGGGGTGGGGGGGCTGCTGTGGGCCTTCGCCGAACACCGCCGCCGCATCCTCGCCAACGGGCCGCTCGGGCAGGTCAGCACCAACGCTCTGTACCTCGACCGAGTGTACGACGGCCTGATCAGCGTGCCCAGCCGCGCCATCGCCGACGGGCTCGACGTGGTGGACCGGGGGGTGGACGTGACGTTCGGGGGCATCGCCCGCAACAGCGCCGCGCCGGGTGGCTTATTTGCCCGCTGGCAGAGCGGGTTCGTGCGCGCCTACGCCGTCTCCATGCTGCTCGGGACCGCGCTGATCCTGGGGTACTGGGCGCTGAGGTCGATTGGGGGTGGGGCGTGAGAGGTGAGTCGGTCAGGTTGCTGGGTGGCCCCCTCTGCTTCGCAGCTCTGCGAGTCACCCCCGGCCCCTCTCCCGCGAGGGGAGAGGGGAGCACACCCTCGATTCCTGGTCCCGCGCGAGGCTCCCGATGATCCACCTGATGATTTTCCTGCCTCTGCTGGGCAGCCTGCTGCTGTTCGCCGTGCCGCCGCGCTGGCGGGAGGAGGTGGCGGGCTTCTTCGCGGCGCTCACGCTCGGGATTGGCCTGCTGATCTGGCGGGACGGAGGGTCAGAGCTGTTCAGCATTCCCTGGGTCCCGGCGCTCGGCATCACGTATTCGGTGGCGCTCGACGGGGTAAGCCTCACGCTCGCGCTCGTGACGGCCTTCATGTCGCTCGTGGCGGTGCTCTACGCGGCGCGGCGGGTGAGCAACCCGGGCACGATGCTCGCCCTGGTGCTGGCGATGGAGACGGGGCTGATCGGTATCTTCGCCGCCCGCGACCTCGTGCTGTTCTACGTCTTCTTCGAGGACGCGCTGCTTCCGGCCCTGCTGATGCTCGCCATCTACGGCAAGCCGAACCGGATGCGCGCGCTCGTGAAGTTCGCGGCGTATACCCTGTTCGGCAGCCTGCTGATGCTCCTCTCGATCATCGGCGTGAAGTATTACGGCGGGAGCCCGACCTTCGCGCTGGCGGACCTCGTGCAGAACCCGGTGACAGGTCCGGCGCAGACGTGGCTGTACCTGGGCTTCCTGGCCGCGATGGCGGTGAAGCTGCCCCTGTGGCCCATGCACGCCTGGCTGCCCGACTTCCACGAGCAAAACCACGACAGCGGCGTGCCGGACGTGATGGGGACCCTGTACAAGGTGGGCGGCTACGGCATCTTCCGCTTCGGGCTCACGCTCTTCCCGGACGCCTCCGAGCAACTGCGCCCGATTCTGATGGGGCTGGCGGCCTTCACCGCCCTGTACGCGGCGTGGATCGCCTTCCGGCAGACCGAGTGGAAACGGCTTCTCGCCTACGCGGGCCTCTCGCACATGGGCTTTGTGGGGCTGGGCGTGTTCAGCCTGAACGAGACGGCGACCATCGGGGCGATGTACCTGCTCGCCTTCCAGAACGTGTATACCGGGGCGCTCTTCCTCTCGGTGGGGATGCTTCAGGAGCGGATCGGCAGCCTCCACACCCGTGTCGGCGGCGTGATGACGCAGGCGGGGGCGCTGGGCGGGCTCTCGATGGCGCTGTGGTTCGCCTCCATCGCGGTGCCGGGGTTGGCGGGGTTCATCGGGGAGTTCAGCGTGCTGCTGGGCGCGTTCCAGGTGCAGCCGTGGATCACCGCCGTGGCGACGCTCTCGGCCATCGCCGCCGCCGCGTATGCGCTGACCGCCTTCCAGACGACCTTCTGGCAGGGGCGCCCGCTCGGCGCGGTGCGGGCGTGGGACGTGCGCGGGACCGAGTGGCTGGTGCTGGGGTTGCCGCTCGCGGTGGCGGTCTTCTTCGGGGTGTATTCCGAGCCCGCCCTGAACCTCATCCAACCCGCCGTGCGCGGGGTGCTCGCCACCCTGGGGGGCCAGTAGATGCTGCAAATTCCTGACGTGGCCCTCGCGCCGATGCTGCCCATCCTGATCGTGCTGGCGGGGGCCATCGCGAGCACGCTGCTGGGCTTTTCCCTGCCCCGCCGGGCGCTGACGGTGATCAACCTCGTGATGCTGTTGCTCAGCGGCGTGAGCATGGTGACCCTGTGGAGCGGCCCCGGCGAGGCGCCCCTGACGGCCTTCGGCGGCTCCCTCCAGGCGGACAACGCCGCCTTGCTGCTGGGCCTGACCATCCTGGTCGGCAGCGCGATGACCCTGCTCGTCAGCCTCGACACCGCCTACCGCGCCCGGGTCAGCTTCCCCGAGTTCGACGCGATGCTGATGTACTCGGTGACGGGCACCCTGCTCATCGCCTTTTCCGGCGACCTGATCACCATGCTGATCGGGCTGGAGATCATGAGCCTCGCGAGTTACGTCCTCGCCACCCTGCAAGACTCGCGCCGGGCGGAGGAGTCGGGCCTCAAATACTTCCTGCTGGGGGCGGTGGGCAGCGCCATCTTGATCTACGGGATCGCCCTGGTGTACGGCGGAGCGGGCAGCCTGAACTACGCGGCCATCGCGGCGCAGACGGCCACGCTGACGCCGGGGAACGTCGGCATCCTGATCGGCGGGGCGGTGCTGCTCCTGGCGGGCTTCGGCTTCAAGGTCGCGCTCGCGCCCTTCCACCAGTGGACGCCCGACGTGTACACGGGCGCGCCCACGAGCGTAAGCCTTTTCCTGAGCACGGTGGTCAAGGTCGCCGCCTTCGCGGGGATGCTGCGGGTGTTCAGCGGGGCGCTCGCCGCCGCGCCGGGCTGGGCGTCCACCCTCCAGATCTTGATCGCCGCCACGTTGATCATCGGGAACGCCGCCGCGCTCTTCCAGCCGAACTTCAAGCGGATGCTCGCGTACTCGGCGGTGGCGCACACGGGCTTCTTGGCGATGGGGCTGCTCGGCACGCCGGAGGTGGGGGGCGCGGCGCTGGGGTATTACCTCCTGATCTACACCCTGATGACCGCCGCCGCCCTCGCCGTCGTGGCCGCCCTGCAACGGAGCGAGGAGGGCATGACGATCAACGACCTGCGCGGGCTGTACCACCGCCACCCGGCCTACGCCGCCGCCCTGGCCGTGTGTCTCGCCTCGCTGGCGGGGCTCCCCCCCTTTGCGGGCTTCTTCGGCAAGTACCTCGTGTTCCAGGCGGCTTTCCAGAACGGCTACGTGTGGCTCTCCGTCCTCGCCGCCCTCGCCAGCGTCGCCGCCCTGGTGTACTACCTGCGCCCCGCGATGCTGATGTTCATGCCCGACCGCACCCCGGCCCGCGAGTACCCCTACGGCGAGCGCACGCCGACCACCTTCACCGTCGCGCTCGGCGTGGTCGGCGTGACGGTGCTCGGCATCCTGCCCAACCTGTGGTACGGGTGGGTGGCGGTGCCGGGCGTGTGGGGGGCCTTGGCGGGGAGGTAGGGGGGAGCAGTCATCTATCAGCAAGAACAGAGAAGCGGAAGTCACGGCTTCCGCTTCTTCTTTTGGCTAATGGCTGATACCGGACGGCGATGAGGGCAACTCCCCTTCCACTGGAATCCGCGTTACAGGCTTATGCCCCCGTCCTCCCGCGCCACCACCGTGTCGTACAGCCCGTAGTGCCGCAGCCCCTGGTGGCTCTCCAGGCCCGTGTAGCTCAGCGAGGCGTCCTCGTAGCGGCGGAAGGCGAACACTGCCGCGTTCATCTGTTCGGTGTTGAACACCCGCAGCCGCACGAGCAGGTGGAAGTCCTGCACACTCAGCCCCGTCACGGTCGAGAATAGCTCCGGCTCAAGTTTGGTGATGACGTCCTGGAGCGTGTTCTCGCGGAAGTCGGTCAGGTACATAAATGCCGGAATGCGTGTGGCGAACTTGATCAGCTTCTCCTGAATCTGCTTACGCTTGCTCTTGTATTCCCTCTCCTCGTCCGAGAGTTCCTTCTTCTCTCCGGGCGTGAGGTCGCGCTCGTTGGCCTTGCCCTTCAACTCCTTGACCTTCTCGCTTTTGTTGATGACCGTCTCAAGCACGTTGTCGCCCAGCGTGCGCCAGCCTTCTATGCGCTCCACGGCGGCCAGGGCTTCGGGACTGTCCAGCACGCGGCGCAGGGTGGCATTGTCCACGTTCACTAGCAGGGCGCTTTCCCACTTGCGGGCCAGCAGCGTGGCCGAGGTGCCCGCCATGGCGATGTCGAGGATGCCGCCCGCGTCGATCTGGGTCATGTTCGCGCCGTCAAAAGCCAGCACGGGCAGGAACGACACGAGGTCGCGCACGGCATTCTCCGGGTTGGCTTCGCCCGGCGACAGCCCGACGCCGTACTCGGAAAGCTGCCGCAGAGCCCGCGTGGGTGCGAAGTCGAACACGAAGCAGACCGGCTTGAGGATATCTTCCTCGTTCGGATTGTCGCCGTTGGGGTTCTTGATCGACCACGGCGACTGCACACGAAAGGCCGCCTGGAAGTAGGTCTCAGGCGACTTCAGGTTACGCAGCATCAGGATTGCTGACCACTGCGGCACGGTCACGCCCGTCGTGAGCTTGCCGCACGAGAGCGTGATGGTCTTGGTGTCGAAGCCGCTGCCGATGGCCCTTCTGACGGGCGGCAGCGCATCCAGCCCGATGCCCGCCTGCGCTCCTGCTGCCACAACCACCGTGTAGTCGTGCCAGAAGGTGTTGTGCCGGGCCCCCAACAGGTTCGCCATCGCAAAGCACGCGGCCACGTTCGGCAGGAACCAGAACGAGTGCTGGAGGTAGGGCAACAGGCGCACGTCAGAGTAGGGAAACGGCGGGCGGGTGCCAGTCTTCAGGTGCTCCACGGACGTAGCCAGGTGCTGCCCGCGCAGGATGTCGAGCCACTTCTGAACCTCGTCCTCGTGCCGGAACCGCGCCGCTTCTCCCGTGCCCTCGGCCTCGAAGAAGGCATTCAGGTCGAACTCGTCGAACTCGCCCTCGGTGGCGACCGCCAGCAGCTCGTCGGGCATCTGGTAGGTCAGGAGGCGCAGTTGCGGCAGCGCCCCGTAGGGGTTGCGCTCGCCGGGGCGCTCGCGGGTGAACTTCTCTTTGGCCCGCTGCTCGTCGGTGTAGGTCCAGTTGAAGATCTGCTCTTCGATGAACTCGCCCGTGGAGAGCGCCCGGAATGGGGTGCCCGACAGGTAGAGGTAGGCCCGCGTGGTGATGGGCAGGAACTCGGTCTCGCGGGCTGACAGCACCTCTAAATCTTCGTTCACCGCATCAAGATCGGCTTCGAGCCTGGTCGCCGCTTTGACGACTGCGCTGTCCTCGCCCTCGAAAAGCTCCCTGGCCGTCTCACGCCAGGCGCCGAAATGGTATTCGTCGAACACGACCAAATCCCAGTTGATCGTGTGAATCCATGCGTTGCGCGGCTTGATGTTGCCCGCCTGATCGCGCCCCAGCAGGTCCTGGAATGAGCCGAAATAGACCAGCGGAATATCTGCTGGGACTTCGCGTGGGTCGCCATCGACGTTCCTGGACTGGTATCGCCAGCCGTCGAAATCTACGTGCGATTCCAGGTCGCTCTGCCACGCGTCCTCGACGGCGGGCTTGAACGTCACCACGAGCACCCGGCGAGCGCCGAGTCGTTTCGCCAACTGGTACGTCGTGAAGGTCTTGCCAAAGCGCATCTTCGCGTTCCACAGGAAGCGCGGCACGGCCCCGGCGTCCTCGGCCCAGCGCGACGTGAAGTAGGCGTGCGTCTTTTCCACCGCCTCGGCCTGCTCCCCGCGCATCGGGAAGGTCTCGTGGCGTGCCCCGGTGACCAGCTTGCCCGTCCGCAGTTCGCCCAGCGCGGTCCGCACGTCCGCGACGGTGCAGCGCATCCACTCCAGTTCGGTATTGGCAAAGCCCTTGCGGCGCAGGGCCGCCCGCAGCTCGTGGTCGGAGATGACGCTGCCGTCCGTGCGCGTGGCGTCCTCGTCCAGCTCGATGCGGTAGTTCTTGATGGCCGCCGTCTTGAGCTGTTCGGCCACCCGCTGCCGCACGTCGCGTGTCGTCTGGCCCACCTTGAGCAGCCCCGCGTGCGCCTCGTCGGCGATGCTGTAGGCATAGAGGCGCGGGCGGGCTTCGGGTTTGGGCGGGAGGATTTGCTCGATGGTGGGCTTATCCATTGCCATTGCTATTTTCCATAGGGCGAATCATGGACTCGATGTAGGCTTGCTCGTCTGGTGTGATGCCGTATTTCTCGTAGAGCATTTCATCAGTCCAGATACGGTCCCAGGTCTGCATGGGAACCCACTGGTAGGTGGCATGGGTGGCGTGCTGGGTAATTTTGCGTAACGAGACGAGGAAGCGGAAGAAGCGGGTCATGTAATACGACTGCACGCTCTGTGCTTCGTTCTCGCTGGCAACGGAGAAGAACAGAAAGGACTGAGTACAAACGGAGGGCGAAGGAGCGATGAGCGGTTTGCCCAAAATCTGATGAGGCACCGAATCTCCGCCGTTAAATGCCTGTGGAACAAGAACTTTCCAGGTGTCAATCAGATGCACACTCTTGGTCACCCTACCGCGTGCGATGTAACTTACTGCGCGCTTCATCTTGCGGATGTAATACTCAGGAGTTGCACCTGCATAACGACGGGGAAGCGCTCCCAGCCGAGAAAATCTGGGAGTGTCTACGTCACAGATTCTGGGGGAGCGCGTCCGCATTCTGGCAGATGAGTTCCTGGCCGTTCCAACC
>NZ_PNOR01000035.1 GCF_002869765.1 Deinococcus planocerae
GGGTGGAGATGGTGATGCCCGGGGATAACGTGACGTTCACGGTCGAGCTGATCAAGCCGATTGCCATGGAAGAGGGCCTGCGCTTTGCCATCCGCGAGGGGGGCCGCACCGTCGGCGCCGGCGTCGTTACCAAGGTCTTGGAGTAATCACATGGTCGCCCCGAAGATCCGTATCAAACTGCGTGGTTTCGACCACAAGGCGCTGGACCAGTCCGCGAGCAAGATCGTGGATACGGTTCGGCGCACCGGGGCGGACGTGAGCGGTCCCGTGCCGCTCCCCACCCGCATCCGCCGCTTCACGGTGCTGCGCTCGCCCTTCAAGTACAAGGACGCGCGCGAGCACTTCGAGATTCGCACCCACAACCGTCTGGTGGACATCATGAATCCCACCAAGAAGACGATTGATTCGCTGATGACCCTCGACCTCCCCACGGGCGTGGACATCGAGATCAAGACTGTCGGGGGCCGGGCATGACCAAGGGCATCCTCGGCACCAAGATCGGCATGACCCAGATCTGGCGCGGTGACCGGGCCGTGCCCGTGACGGTCGTGCTCGCCGGTCCCTGCCCCGTCGTGCAGCGCAAGAGCAAGCAGACGGACGGCTACGAGGCCGTGCAGATCGGCTTCGCGCCCAAGCAGGAAAAGCGCGTGACGAGGCCCCTGCTCGGACACTTCCGCAAGGCGGGCGTGTCTCCGGTGCGCTTCCTGCGCGAGTTCCGCGACTTCGCCCCCGAGGGTGACACCGTGAACGTGGACATCTTCGCCGCCGGCGAGAAGATCGACGCGACGGGCACGAGCAAGGGCAAGGGTTTCCAGGGCGTCATGAAGCGCTGGAACTTTCAGGGCGGTCCCGCGAGCCACGGCTCGAAGAAGTGGCACCGCCGCCCCGGGTCCATCGGCCAGCGCAAGACGCCGGGCCGCGTGTACAAGGGCAAGAAGATGGCCGGGCACATGGGCATGGAGCGCGTCACCGTGCAGAACCTCGAGGTCGTCGAGGTCCGCGCGGACGAGAACCTGATCCTCGTGAAGGGGGCCGTCCCCGGCGCGAACGGCGGGCTCGTCGTCTTGCGCCAGGCCGTCAAGGGAGGCAGGTAAGATGGCGCAGATCAACGTCATCGGTCAGAACGGCGGTCGCCTCATCGAGCTCGACCTGCCGGAAGTCAACCCCCACGTGCTGCACGAGGTGGTGAACTGGCAGCTCGCGGGTCGCCGCCGCGGCACGGCCAGCACCAAGACGCGCGCCGAGGTCAGCCGCACCGGCAAGAAGATGTACAGCCAGAAGGGCACCGGCAACGCCCGTCACGGCGACCGCTCCGTTCCCACCTTCGTGGGCGGCGGTGTCGCGTTCGGCCCCAAGCCCCGGAGCTACAGCTACACCCTGCCCCGCAAGGTCCGGCAGCTCGGCCTGGCGATGGCCCTCGCCGACCGCCAGAGAAGCGGCAAGCTCCTCGCGGTGGACGGCTTCGGGCTCGACGGCAAGACCAAGGGCTTCGTGCAGTGGGCCAAGGACAACGGAATGGACGGCGGCGAGCGCGTCCTCATCGTCACCGACGACGCGCAGACCCGCCTGGCAGCGCGCAACGTCGCGTGGGCGACCGTGCTGCCGGTCGCGGGCCTGAACGTGTACGACATCCTGCGCCACGAGCGACTGGTGATCGACGCGGTGGCGCTGGAACCCGCCCAGGACGACGTGCAGGCCGACCCGGCCAGTGCCCAGCAGGAAGGGGCCGCGCAATGAGTTTCTACGACATCATCAAGCAGCCCGTCATCAGCGAGAAGGCGTACGCGGGCATGGAGCGCGGGGCGTACTCGTTCTGGGTCGACCCCAAGGCGACGAAGACCGAGATCAAGGCCGCCGTGCAGCAGGCGTTCGGCGTGACCGTGATCGGCATCAGCACCATGAACGTCGCGGGCAAGCGCAAGCGTGTGGGCAAGTTCACCGGTCACCGCGCGGACCGCAAGAAGGCCATCGTGCGCCTCGCCGAAGGACAGACCATCGCGGCCCTCGAGGCCCTGGCCTAAGGAGAGACTGAACATGGCCGTCAAGAAATACCGCCCGTACACCCCGTCGCGCCGCCAGATGACGACGGCGGACTTCTCGGGCCTGACCAAGAAGCGCCCCGAAAAGGCGCTCACCACGCCCCTCCCCAAGACGGGCGGGCGCAACAACCACGGTCGCGTGACCAGCCGCTTCATCGGCGGCGGGCACAAGCGCCTCTACCGCATCATCGACTTCAAGCGCCGCGACAAGGCGGGCGTGAGCGCCAAGGTGGCCGCCATCGAGTACGACCCCAACCGCAGCGCCCGCATCGCCCTGCTGCACTACGTGGACGGCGAGAAACGCTACATCCTCGCGCCCGAGGGCCTGACGGTCGGTCAGAGCGTGAACGCGGGGCCCGAGGCGGAGCCTAAGCTCGGCAACGCCCTGCCGCTGCGCTTCGTGCCGGTCGGCGCGGTGGTGCATTCGGTCGAGATGGTGCCCGGCAAGGGCGCGCAGATCGCCCGCAGCGCCGGAACCTCGATCCAGGTGCAGGGCAAGGAGCGCGACTACGTGATCCTGCGCCTGCCCAGCGGCGAACTGCGGCGCATTCACAGCGAGTGCTACGCGACCATCGGAACCGTGGGCAACGCCGAGCACAAGAACATCGTGATCGGCAAGGCGGGGCGCAGCCGCTGGCTGGGGCAAAAGCCCCACGTGCGCGGCAGCGCGATGAACCCGGTTGATCACCCGCACGGCGGTGGTGAGGGACGCACCGGCGCGGGCCGCCAGCCCGTCAGCCCGACGGGTCAGCTCGCCAAGGGCCTGAAGACCCGCAAGAAGCGCAAGATCAGCGACCGCTTCATCATCTCCCGCCGTGCCGGAAAGTAAGGAGGGTAAGCAATGCCCCGCAGCCTGAAGAAAGGGCCGTTCGTGGATGACCACCTCCTGAAGAAGGTGGACGCCCAGAACGAGCGCCGCGACAAGCGCGTCATCAAGACGTGGAGCCGCCGCTCCACCATCGTGCCCGAGATGATCGGCCACACCATCGCGGTTCACAACGGCAAGCAGCACGTGCCCGTCTTCGTGAACGAGCAGATGATCGGCCACAAGCTCGGCGAATTTTCACCGACCCGCACCTACCGCGGGCACGGCGCCGACAAGAACGCCAAGGGGAGCAAGAAGAAATGACTGCCCCCACCGAACAGACCTTCCGCAACAAGAAGGAGCGCAAGCAGCAGGTCAAGCTGCGCCGGCCCGGCTACGCCGTGGCGCGGTACGTGCGCATGAGCCCGCGCAAGGTGCGCCTCGTCGTGGACGTGATTCGCGGCAAGAGTGTCGCCGAAGCCGAGGATCTGCTGCGTTTCATCCCGCGCGCGGCCTCCGAGCCCGTCGCCAAGGTTCTCAAGAGCGCCAAGAGTAACGCCGTGAACAACGACGAGATGCTCGAAGACCGCCTCGTGATCAAGGCGGCGTACGTGGACGCCGGGCCGACCCTCAAGCGCCTGATTCCCCGCGCCCGCGGCAGCGCCAACATCATCAAGAAGCGCACGAGCCACATCACGATTATCGTGGGTGAGCGCGAGGCCCGCAGCGGCAGGGGGAACAGATAATGGGCAACAAGATCAACCCGAACGGCTTCCGCCTGGGCATCACCCGGGGCTGGAACAGCCGCTGGTACGCCGGGAAGAAGGGGTACGCCAAACTCGTCAAGGAAGACGAGAAGATTCGCGCCCTGGTGACCCGCAAGCTCGCCGCCGCCGGCATCGCCCGCATCGAGATCGAGCGCGCGGGCCAGCAGGTCAACGTGATCATCAGCGCGGCCAAGCCCGGCATCGTGATCGGCAAGGGCGGCGAGAGCATCAAGCAGCTTCGCGGTGACATCGAGCGGGTCGTCAGCGCGGGCACGGTGGCCGTCAACGTCGCCGAGATTCCCAACCCCAACATCAGCGCGCCCCTGGTGGCCCTGCGAATCGCCGAGCAGATTGAGCGCCGCTTCGCCTTCCGCCGCGCGATGAAGCAGGCTGCCCAGCGGGTGATGGAGTCCGGCGCCCGCGGCGTGCGCGTGATCCTCTCCGGTCGCCTCGGCGGCGCCGAGCAGGCCCGCACCGAGAAGGTGCTGGAAGGCCGCGTGCCGCTGCACACCCTGCGCGCCGACATCGACTACGGCACCGCCCGCGCCGAGACGACCTACGGCTCGCTGGGCATCAAGGTGATGGTGTTCAACGGCGAGGTGATCGGCGGCAAGACCGAGACGCTCGCCCGCCCGCCCCGCCGCAACGACGAGCGCCGCCCTGAGGGTGACCGTCCGAACCGCCGCCGCCCGACCGCGCGGCGCCGCCCCGGAGGTGAGTGATGCTTCTTCCGAAGCGCACCAAGTTTCGTAAGCAGTTTCGTGGCCGGATGACCGGCGACGCCAAGGGCGGCGATTACGTGGCCTTCGGGGACTACGGCCTCATCGCGCTGGAGCCCGCCTGGATCCGCAGCAACCAGATCGAGGCGTGCCGCATCGTGATGAGCCGCCACTTCCGGCGCGGCGGCAAGATCTACATCCGCATCTTCCCCGACAAGCCCGTGACCAAGAAGCCCGCCGAGACCCGAATGGGCAAAGGTAAGGGTGCTGTGGAGTTCTGGGTGAGCGTCGTGAAGCCGGGCCGCGTGATGTTCGAGGTCTCCGGCGTGACCGAGGAGCAGGCCAAGGAGGCCTTCCGCCTCGCCGGGCACAAGCTCCCGATCCAGACCAAGATGGTCAAGCGCGAGGTCTACGATGAAGCCCAGTGAAATGAGGGGCCTGGGGCTGGCCGACTTCGACCGCGAGATCGCCGCCCGCAAAAAGGAACTGATGGAGCTGCGCTTCCAGGGCGCGATGGGCAACCTCGCCCAGCCGCACCGCGTGCGGCAGCTCCGGCGCGAGGTCGCTCAGCTCAACACCATCAAGGGTGAGCTGACGCGCGGCCAGCAGACGGGAACCGTATCCGTAGGAGAGGGCCGATGAAAAAGACTTTCACGGGTGTCGTGGTGAGCGACAAGGCCGACAAAACGGTGAGCGTCAAGGTCGAGCGCCGCTTCACGCACCCCCTGTACGGCAAGGTCGTGACGCGCAGCAAGAAGTACGCCGCGCACGACGAGACCAACGAATACAAGATCGGTGACCGCGTGGAGATCATCGCCGTGCGCCCCATCAGCAAGACGAAGACCTGGAAGGTCACGAGGCTGGTCGAGCGCCCGCGCGGCATCGAGACTACGGCGGTCGAGACCGAAGGGAGCCAGGCATGATCATGCCCCAGTCCCGCCTCGACGTGGCGGACAACAGCGGCGCGCGCGAGATCATGTGCATCCGCGTGCTGAACAGCGGCATCGGCGGCAAGGGCCTGACCACCGGCGGCGGCGGCAACAAGCGCTACGCCCACGTGGGGGACATCATCGTCGCCTCGGTCAAGGACGCGGCCCCGCGCGGCGGTGTCAAGGCGGGCGACGTGGTGAAGGCCGTCGTCGTGCGGACGAGCCACGCGATCAAGCGCGCGGACGGCTCGACCATCCGCTTCGACAAGAACGCCGCCGTCATCATCAACAACCAGGGCGAACCGCGCGGCACCCGCGTCTTCGGGCCGGTCGCCCGCGAGCTGCGCGACCGCCGCTTCATGAAGATCGTGTCGCTCGCGCCGGAGGTGCTGTAATGCCTCTTCCCAGTGCCGGAAGCCACCACAACAACAAGCTCCACGTCAAGAAGGGTGACACCGTGGTCGTCTTGCGCGGCAAGCACAAGGGCCAGACCGGTAAGGTGCTGCTCGCGCTCCCCGAGGCCGCCAAGGTCGTCGTCGAGGGCGTGAACCTCGTGACCAAACACGTCAAGCCCTCGGCGAGCAACCCCCAGGGCGGCATCGAGCAGCGCGAGGGCGCCATGCACGCGAGCAAGGTCGCGCTCGTGGACCCCGAGACCGGCAAGGCCACCCGCATCCGCAAGACCGTCGTGGACGGCAAGAAGGTCCGCGTCGCCGTGAAGAGCGGCAAGGTCATCGACTGATTCAGGGCCACGCCTGAGGCGTGATCCCGGGCGACCCCGACCGCCCGAAGAAAGGCACCCATGCAGACCCTCAAGACCAAGTACAACGAGCAGGTGCGCCCCGCGCTGATGGGGCAGTTCGGTTACAGCAGCGTCATGGCCGTCCCGCGCATCGAGAAGATCGTGGTGAACGAGGGCCTGGGCTCCTCCAAGGAGGACAGCAAGGCCATCGACCGGGCGGCGCGCGAGCTCTCGCTCATCACCCTGCAAAAGCCCATCGTCACCAAGGCGAAGAAGAGCATCTCCAACTTCAAGCTCAGGCAGGGAATGCCGGTCGGCATCAAGGTCACGCTACGCGGCGAGCGCATGTACGTGTTCCTGGAGAAGCTGATCAACATTGGGCTGCCGCGCATCCGCGACTTCCGCGGGATCAACCCCAACGCCTTCGACGGGCGCGGGAACTACAACCTGGGCATCAAAGAGCAGCTGATCTTCCCCGAGATCACCTATGATATGGTCGACAAGGTGCGCGGTATGGACATCACCATCGTCACGACCGCCAAGACCGACGAGGAAGCTCGCGCGCTGCTCCAGGCGATGGGTCTCCCGTTCCGCAAGTAAGGACAAGCTTATGGCGAAGACCTCGAAAGTTGTGAAGGCGGAGCGCGGCAGCAAGTTCGCCGTGCAGAACTACAACCGCTGCTCCCGCTGTGGCCGTGCGCGCGCCTACTACCGCTTCTTCGGCCTGTGCCGCATCTGCATCCGCGAGCTGGCCCACAAGGGCGAACTGCCCGGCGTAAAGAAGAGTAGCTGGTAAGACCGGCTTCCGCCCGCCCAGCCCCACCTGGATACGAACCGCCCGCCCCGTGAGGAGGCACTTTGGGTGGTGATCGTCCGGGAGACGGGAAGGACCCAACAGAAGAAAGGGCTTGCCTCGGCTTAAAAGAGGTAGGACCGCGTTCTTCGGGAAGACTCGGGAGGTTGCACCACGCGGCCTCCCCCCCGCCCGGGGCCACCGCGCCCCCGGAGGAACCATGCTGAGTGATCCCATCGCCGACATGCTCACGCGCATCCGCAACGCGACGCGCACCTACAAGGAGAGCGTCGACATCCCGGCCTCCAAATTCAAGGAGGAACTCGCCAAGCTCCTCGTGCGTGAAGGGTACGTCGCGGGCGTCGAGCGCGTCCGCCCCGAGGGCCAGAAGTTCGACGTGCTGCGCGTTACGCTCAAGTACGGCCAGAAGCGCGAGCAGGTCATCAAGCACATCGAGCGCATCAGCCGCCCGGGCCGCCGCGCCTACGTGAGCGCCGACAACCTGCCCCGCATCCAGCGCGGGCTGGGCGTCGCGGTCGTCTCGACCAGCAAGGGCCTGCTGCCCGACCGCGAAGCCCGTCGTCAGGGCGTCGGCGGCGAAGTCATCTGCGTCCTCTGGTAATCGCTCCATCCCCTGAACACGGGGCTCCGCCAACGGACCCCGACACTTAAGGAGACCCATGTCACGTATTGGCAGACAACCCATCGCCGTGCCCAGCGGCGTGACCGTGAACGCCGACCCTGGCCTCTTCCGCGTCAAGGGACCCAAGGGCGAACTCACCGTGCCCTTTAACTCCGAGCTGAGCATCCGCAACGAGGACGGCCAGCTCCTCGTCGAGCGGCCCAGCGACCGCCAGGAGCACCGCGCCCTGCACGGCCTGACCCGCACGCTGGTCGCCAACGCCGTCAAGGGTGTGAGCGACGGCTTCACCATCAACCTCGAACTGCGTGGGGTCGGCTACCGCGCCCGCCTGGTCGGCAAGAACCTGGAGCTGACCATCGGCTTCAGCCACCCCGTCGTCATCGAGCCGCCCGCCGGAGTCACCTTTGCGGTTCCCGAGCCCACCCGCATCGACGTGAGCGGGATCGACAAGCAGCTTGTGGGTCAGGTCGCCGCGAACGTGCGCAAGGTGCGTAAGCCCGACGCCTACCACGGCAAGGGTGTGCGTTTCGTCGGCGAGCAGATCGCCCTCAAGGCCGGCAAGGCCGGCGCCACGGGCGGGAAAGGGAAGAAGTAATGGCGAACCTGACCGCAGAGCGCCGCAAGCTGCGCGCCCGCCGCAAGGTGCGCGTGGCCGCCGGGGAGCGCCCCCGCCTGAGCGTGTTCCGCTCCAGCAAGCATATCTACGCCCAGATCATTGACGACTCGACCGGCACCACCTTGGCCGCCGCGAGCAGCAGCGCCGTCAAGACGGGCACCAAGACCGACACCGCCGCCGCCGTGGGCCGCGCGCTGGCCGAGGCCGCCGCCGCCAAGGGTGTGAGGCAGGTTGTCTTCGACCGTGGGGGGTACAAGTTCCACGGACGGGTAAAGGCGCTCGCGGACGCGGCGCGGGAGGGTGGCCTTGACTTCTAACCGTCGAAACGACCGTGAGCGCGAGACGAGCGAGTTCGAGGAGCGGATGCTCTTCGTCAACCGCACGTCCAAGACCTACCAGGGTGGCCGCCGCTTCCGCTTCGCCGCGCTCGTGATCCTCGGGGACCGCAATGGCCGCGTGGGGATGGGCATCGGTAAGGCGAAGGAGGTGCCCGTCGCTATCGAGAAGGCGAAGGCCATCGCGCGCAAGAACATGATCCAGGTGCCCGTGGAGAACGGCACCATCCCCCACGACATCGTGGGCGCGAACTCGACGAGCCGCGTGCTCCTCAAGCCCGCCGCCCCCGGCACGGGCGTGATCGCGGGCACCGTGCCCCGCTCCATCGCCGAACTCGCGGGCATCACCAACATGCTGTCCAAGGAACTCGGCAGCCGCAACAAGGTCAACGTGGCCTACGCGGTGTTCGACGGCCTGAAAAACCTCCGCACCGCCAAGCAGGTGCGCGCCATTCGCGGCATCGCGGCCCCGGCGGCCCAACCGGCCCAGGTGGGAGGTGCCCAGTGACCGCCCAGACCGTGAAGATTACCTTGAGGCGCAGCGTGATCGGTCGCCCCAAGAACCAGGTCGAGACCGTCAAGGCGCTGGGCCTGCGCAGGATCGGCGACAGCCGTGAGCTGACGGCGACTCCCGCCATCCGCGGCATGATCAAGACCGTGGAGCACCTCTTGGAGGTGGAAGCGTGAAACTGCACGAACTTACCCCCGCGCCCGGCAGCCGCAAGCCCAAGAAGCGCGTGGGCCGCGGCCCCGGCGGCACCGACAAGACCGCCGGGCGCGGACACAAGGGCCAGAAGGCGCGCAGCGGCGCGGGCAAGGGCCAGTTCTTCGAGGGTGGCCGCTCGACGCTGATCAGCCGCCTGCCCAAGCGCGGCTTCAACAACGTCGGCACGACCTACGAGGTCATCAACCTCTCGCAGCTCGCCGCCGTGGAGGGTGACACCCTCGACCGCGCCGCGTTGGAGCGGGCGGGCCTGGTGCGCCGCAAGAACCGTCCCCTCAAGCTCCTCGCCCGGGGCGAGGTGACCCGCGCCGTGACGGTCCACGTGGATGCCGCGAGCGAGGCCGCCATCCAGGCGGTGCAGGCGGCGGGCGGGCGGGTCGTCCTGCCTGACAACGCCACGGACGCGGGCAGCGAGAACGCCGAGCAGGCGGGCTAACATGCTGCGCGCCTTCCGTGACGCGTTCCGGATTCCGGACCTGCGGCGGAAGATTGTCTTCACCCTGCTGCTGCTCGCCGTGTACCGCCTCGGGAGCACCATCCCGACGCCGGGCGTGAACACCGCAGCCCTCGAACAGGCCACCTCGGGTGGCCTTTTCGGGTTGATCAGCCTGATCTCGGGCGGCAATCTTTCGCAGTTCTCGATCTTCGCCCTCGGCGTGCTGCCGTACATCACGGCGAGCATCGTGATCCAGCTTCTGACCACGACCGTTCCCACCCTGGAAAAGCTCAGCAAGGAGGGCGAGGAGGGTCGCAAGAAGATCAACCAGTACACCCGCTACGCCGCCGTGGGACTCGGGACGTTGCAGGCGCTGTTCTTCTCGCTCTACATCACCAGCAATCCGGCCTTCATCGCGGTGGGCTGGGACCCCGGCCTGTTCACGGTCCTCGTGATGGTGCTGACCCAGGTGGCGGGCATCGCCTTCACCCTCTGGATCGGCGAGCGCATCACCGAGGTCGGTGTCGGCAACGGCATCAGCCTGATCATCACGGCGGGCATCATCGCCAACTATCCTCGCGAGATCGCGGCGACCGGGCAACTTTTCCGCACCGAGCAGGTCTCCCTGCTCCAGATTCTCGCCTTCGCCGCCGTCATCCTGGTGACCATCGCGGGCATCGTGTACGTGTACCAGGGCGAGCGCCGGGTGCCCGTCACCTACGCGCGGGCACGGGGCGGGGCTCCGGGCGGCGCGGCGCGCAACCTGGGTGGGCAGGCGACCTGGCTCCCTATCAAGGTAAACCAGGCGGGCGTGATCCCGGTGATCTTCGCCTCGGCGATGCTGATCATCCCCAACCTGATCGGCAGCTCCACCGCGACCCGTGCGCCGGGGGTCAACGCCTTCATTCAGACGTACCTCACGCCCGGGGCGCCATGGTACCTCGCGCTAGAGGCCCTGCTGATCTTCGGGTTCACCTACCTGTACAACAGCGTGCAGTTCGATCCCCGGCGCATCAGCGAGCAACTGCGCGAGGCGGGGGGCTTCATTCCCGGCGTGCGTCCGGGGGCGCCGACTGCCGAGTACCTGGGCGGAATCAGCGGTCGCCTGAGTTTCTGGGGCGCGATCTTTCTGGTGATCCTGACGGTCGTCCCGCAGATCGTGCAGCGCCTGACGGGCATCACGACCTTCCAGTTCAGCGGCACGGGCCTCCTGATCATCGTGGGTGTGGCGCTCGAAACCCTCAAGCAGCTCGAAGCGCAGCTCACGGTGCGGCGCTACGACGGTTTCATCAGCAAGGGCCGGATTCGCGGACGCCTGAACAACTGAGAAGACCTCGACCTGAGCCGCTCACCCGCGTGGTGGGCGGTTTTTTGCGTTACCCGGGCACGGACAAGGCTGGGCAGGAACGTGCGCTCTTTCACCCTCCGGCCCTATGCTGTACACCCACAGGAGGCAGCAGTGACGCAACGCAAGAACAAGGTCGTGATCTTTCTCGGCCCGCCCGGCGCGGGCAAGGGGACCCAGGCCGAGCGCCTCGCCCGCGAGGGGGGTCTGACCAAGATCAGCACCGGGGACATCCTGCGCGACCACATGGCGCGCGGCACCGAACTCGGCGAGATGGTAAGGCCCATCTACGACGCCGGACAGCTCGTGCCCGACGAGATCCTGATCGCCCTGATCCGCGACCGCCTCGCCGGGATGGAGCCTGTGCGCGTGATCTTCGACGGCTTTCCCCGCACGACCGCGCAGGCCGAGGCCCTTGACATGCTGCTCGAGGAACTGGGCACCCCGGTGAGCGCCGTGCCCCTCCTCGAGGTCCCCGACGGGGTGCTCATCGAGCGCATCGTGGAGCGCGGGCGGCAGGCGGTCGCCGCCGGGCAGACGCCCCGCGCGGACGACACCGAGGAGGTCGCCCGCAGGCGCCAGCAGGTCTACCGCGAGCAGACCCAACCGCTGATCGACTACTACGGGGCGCGCGGCCACCTTCGACATGTGGACGGGGTGGGCACGATGGACGAGGTGTACAGCCGGATCACGGGGACGATGCCCTGAGGGGGAAGAGCCGAGGACGTGGGGAGGCCCAAGGCCCGCGTCTCCGGCTCTCCCCAGATGTGCTGCCCGAACTGTAACCCGCGCTTGCCTCCCGCGCAGAGGGCGTGCTAACTTCCCCTTTGGCTTGTATCAAGCCTGGAGGTTGCGTGGCGAGACGAAAGATGCCGGAACAGCGGGAGAAGCGCAAGAAGGAAGAGTCCGACACCGTGCGGGCGGAGGGCGTGGTCGAAGAGGCGCTGCCGAACACCACGTTCCGGGTAAAGCTCGACACCGGGCACGACATTCTGGCGTACATCAGCGGCAAGATGCGCATTCACTACATCCGCATCCTGCCGGGGGACCGTGTGGTTCTGGAGATCAGCCCGTACGACACGTCGCGCGGGCGCATCGTCTACCGCAAGTAGGCCGACAGGCACGGGTACCCAACAGATTCCCCGAGAAGGCCAGCGTGCCGGGATGGGGGGGTCGAGCGCTGCCGGGCGCGCCACCATGATGGGTGGGGACGTGAGGCGGCTGCGAGGAGGAAGCATGAAAGTTCGCAGCAGTGTCAAGAGGATGTGCGACAACTGCAAGGTGATCCGCCGCCACGGGCGCGTGGTGGTCATCTGCACCAACGTCAAGCACAAGCAGAGGCAGGGCTGAGATGGCGCGAGTTGCCGGAGTGGACCTTCCGCGCGAGAAGCGCATCGAGATCGCCCTGACCTACATCTACGGGATCGGCCTGACCCGCTCCAAGGAAGTTCTGGCGCAGACCGGGATCAGCCCCGACACGCGTGTGAAGAACCTCTCGGAAGCCGAGCAGAGCAGCCTGCGCGACGCCGTGGAGCGGACCTACAAGGTCGAGGGCGACCTGCGCAGCGAGATCGGCCAGAACATCAAGCGCCTGATGGACATCGGCGCCTACCGTGGTCTGCGTCACCGCCGCGGCCTTCCGGTGCGCGGCCAGCGCACGAAGACGAACGCCCGCACCCGCAAGGGCCCGCGCAAGACCGTAGCCGGGAAGAAAAAGGCGACGAGGAAGTAACGTATGGCGAGACCGACCAAGGGCAAGACCCCCCGCCGCGCCCGGCGCAACATCAGCGCGGGCCGCGCGTACGTCAGCGCGAGCTACAACAACACCATCGTCACCATCACCGACCTCGACGGCAACTCCGTGGCGTGGTCGAGCGGCGGCACCATCGGCTACAAGGGCAGCAAGAAGGGGACCCCCTACGCCGCCCAGCTCGCCGCCGCCGACGCGGTGAAAAAGGCCCAGCAGACCTTTGGCATGAACGTCGTGGACGTGATCGTGCGCGGCACCGGCTCGGGCCGTGAGCAGGCGATCCGCGCCATCCAGGCGTCCGGCATCGAGGTCAAGTCGATCATGGACGACAGCCCCGTGCCCCACAACGGCTGCCGTCCCAAGAAGAAGTTCCGCGCCTAAGGGCGCGGCCTGCGCGGCCCACCTGCCCCGCCCCCGCTGTCTCACGACTGAAGCCGCACCACCGGCGAGGAGGCGGGCACCAGAGGGCCGCAGACCCGGCTCATGCGCGTGCATGGGCCAAAGAGGAGTGAGGACATGGGTCGTTTCCGTGGATCGATTACCAAGCTCAGCCGCCGTGAGGGCATCAACCTCGCGGAGACCGAGAAGGTTCAAAAGTACCTCGACCGCCGTCCCTACGCGCCCGGCCAGCACGGCCAGCGCCGGGGCCGGGGCCGCCCCAGCGACTACAGCGTGCGTCTGCGTGAAAAGCAGAAGCTCTCCCGCCTGTACGGCATGAGCGAGAAGCAGTTTCGCAACCTCTTCGAGGAGGCGGCGAATGTGCCCGGGGTGACGGGCACGGTGTTCCTGCAACTGCTGGAGCGCCGCCTGGACAACGTGGTCTTCCGCATGGGCTTTGCCAGCACCCGCCGTCAGGCCCGGCAGTTCGTCGGGCACGGGCACGTGCTGGTGAACGGCAAGCGGGTGGACATCCCCTCCTACCGCGTGAAGATCGGCGATGAGATCAGCGTCTCCGAGAAGAGCCGGCAGATGGGCTTCATCCAGGAGAACATGGAGGCGCAGAAGCGTCGCCGCACCAGCCCCTGGATCGAGCTGAACCCCGATACCTTTAGCGGCACCTTCTCGCGCCTGCCCGCGCGAGAGGACCTGGCGCTGCCTATTAACGAGAACTTCATCATCGAGTATTACTCGCGCTAAGGGAGGCCCGAAGTGGACCAAAAGCGCCCCCAACTCAAGGCCCGCGTGGACGGCGATTACGGCGAGTTCGTGCTCGAACCGCTCGCGCGCGGCTACGGGGTCACCATCGGGAACCCCGTCCGGCGCATCCTGATGTCCTCGATTCCCGGCACCGCCGTGACGAGCGTGTACATCGAGGACGTGCTTCACGAATTCTCGACCATTCCCGGCGTCCGCGAGGATGTCATCCGCATCATCCTCAACCTCAAGGAACTCGTCGTGAAGTTCCACTCGCCCGGCCCCAAGACCCTGACGCTGCGTGCCCAGGGCGAGGGCGTGGTGCGGGCGAGCGCCTTCGAGGTGCCGTCGGACGCCGAGATCGTCAACCCCGACCTGGTGATCGCCAACCTCGCCGAGGACGGCAAGCTGGTCATGGAGGTGCGCGTGGAGGAAGGCGAGGGCTACGTCCCCGCTGACAAGCACGCCACCAAGGACCGCATCAACTCGATCCCCGTCGATGCCGTGTTCTCGCCGGTGCGCCGCGTGGCCTACCACGTGGAGAACACCCGCGTGGGCCAGCAGACGGACCTCGACCGCCTGATCCTGCGGGTGTGGACGGACGGCTCGACCGGGCCGCAGGACGCGCTCGACAAGGCCGTGGAGATCCTGCGCGACGAGCTGACGGTGTTCGGCAACGTGGAGACGCTTCCTGCCGTCACCGTGCCCGACGTGCAGCCCGTCTATACGCCCGCCGCGCCCACCAGCCTGCCGAGCGTGTACGACCTGCCGCGCCAGCCGGAACTCAGCATCAACCCCCAGCCGTACCCCGCCGACCTCGACACGCCGCGCGTGACGCTAGAGGGGCTGGGGCTGACCACCCGGGTGCTGCATTCCCTCAAGGAGGAGGGCATCGACTCGGTGGACGCCCTGTGCGCGCTGTCCGACCGTGACCTGAAGAAGGTTCCCGGCATCGGCGAGCGCAGCCTCGACGAGATCAAGCAGCAGCTCGCGCAGTTCGGCCTGGCCCTGCGCGACTGAGCCGACCTAGTGTTGTCATGCTGAGCGGAGCGAAGCATCTTCCGCCAGCGGTGGAGTAGACCCTTCACTTCGTTCAGGGTGACAGCGCTTCGGCGTTCCGACCTTTCCGGCGGTCCTACCTCCGCCCGACCCTCAAGGAGAATTCCCATGCGTCACGGCAAAGCCGGTCGCAAGCTCAACCGCAACAGCAGCGCCCGCGTCGCCCTGGCCCGTGCCCAGGCGACCGCGCTGCTGCGCGAGGGCCGCATCCAGACGACCCTCACGAAGGCCAAGGAGCTGCGCCCCTACGTTGAGAAGCTGATCACCACCGCCAAGGGCGGCGACCTTCACGCCCGCCGCCTCGTCGCCCGCGACATCCACGACAACGACGTGGTGCGCAAGGTGATGGACGAGGTGGCCCCCAAGTACGCCGACCGTCCTGGCGGTTACACCCGCATCCTACGTGTGGGCACCCGCCGCGGCGACGGCGTGACGATGGCGCTGATCGAACTCGTCTGAGTTCGGGAAATTCAAAGGCCCCGCTTCGGCGGGGTTTTGCTTTTGGGTTGATGACGTGCGGGATGAACATAGGGATTTGTGGCGCCAGGTTCCCTTGGTCGCCCTGCCCGTTCACCCCCTCCCGGCCTCCCCCCTCAAGGGGGAGGAGCAAAAGACAACCTCTGTAATCCCTGGGGCGTTTACCCCGACGTTTGGTCTTTCAGCCTTTCCCACAAGCGTACGGCGAGGTTGGCGTGTTCTTCCGGCGTCACTTCGATCTTCCCGTTCTCTGCCATCAGGAAGTGGAACTGCTGCTCGCCGTATCGAACACCTGGCGGGAGGGGGACAACATGCCAGTGGACATGGCTGTTGCCCTGCTGGCTGCCGAGGGACAGGACATAGACGCGCTCCGTGGGGAGTTCCGCCCGCAAAGCCTCTCCGACCCGGTAGACGAGCGACTGGAGGCGCAAGTATTCCTCGGGTGTGAAGCTCCCCGTCACGTGTTCGCGGTGCTCCCGGGGGACGACTAGGGTATAGTCGACCGCCTGAACGAGGGTTCGGCCTTCCTTGTTGGGAGCCTGGGCGAGAAAGGCGACGGCGAGATCGTCCTCGTAGATGATGTGGTGTCGGTAATCCGGGTGGCCGCTCAGCAAAGCGCAGATGAAACACGGCCCGTTGCGGGTGCGTTCGACGTAAGCCTCAAGATCGTACGGTTGGCGAACGTGCATGGCCGACCGTAGCACAGAGCTGAAAACGGGCGGCGCTAGACTGCCCTCATGACCCCCACCCTCGTCATCGTCCCCGGCCTCGGCGACAGCGGCCCCGAGCATTGGCAGACCCTCTGGACCGAGAAGTTCGGCGCGGCCCGGGTGCAGCAGGACGACCCGGAGGCGCCCGCTCCCGAGGCGTGGGCAGCTCGACTTCAGGAGGTCGTGCAGACGACGCCGGGCGAACTCGTCCTCGTCGGGCATTCGTGCGGGGTGCTCACCATCGTCCACTGGGCGCGGCTGTACGGGGGGAACGAGCGGGTGCGGGGGGCGCTGCTCGTGAGCCCGACCGATGCCGAGCAGGCGAACATGGGCGAGTTGGCTCCCGCCGTGCTCCCCCTCGCCCCGGTGCCGCTCGATCCCCTACCCTTTCCGGCCCTCGTCGTCGCCAGCGAGAACGACCCCTACGTGAGCTTCGAGCGGGCCGGAACCCTCGCGGATGCCTGGGAGGCCGCCTTCGTCACGGCGGGGGAGGCGGGGCACATCAACGTGGCGAGCGGGCACGGGGAGTGGGAGGAGGGCGAAATCCTGCTCGGCGAGGCCCTGCACGCCTGGACGCCGCCGGAGGTCACCCGCTTCCGGGCATAGGAAGAGGGCCGCCCCCGAGGACGGAGGCGGCCCTGCTGTAAAAGGGCTTCAGTTGGCGGTCGCGGCGGCAGGCTGGGCGTACTTGTCGAGCAGGGCCTCGAAGGCGCGCTTGGGCTGGGCGCCCACCATGCCCTCGACGGGCTGGCCGTCCTTGAAGAGGATCAGGGTGGGGATGCTCATGACGCGGAACTGGCCCTGGGTGACGGGGTTGTCGTCCACGTTGAGCTTGCCGATCTTGACCCGGCCCTCGTACTGCCCGGCGAGTTCCTCGACGACGGGGGCGATGATGCGGCAGGGCCCGCACCAGGGGGCCCAGAAATCGACCAGGGTCAGGCCCTCGCCCGTCTCGGCCTTAAAGTTGCTGTCAGTGAGTTCCACAGGCTTCATGAGGTCAGTCTACCCCCGGGGGCCGGAGGCGGATAGGGACGAGATGGACAGTGGCTAACCCGTCGTTCATGCGCTCAGGACGCTAGCGTGGGGAGATGGGGGAGACGCTCAGGGAGGACCTGCGGGCGGGGGCGCGGCTCTTTGACGCGGGCGAGTGGTGGGAGGCGCACGAGGCGTGGGAGGGGCCCTGGATGCGCGCGACCGGCGACGATCGGCACTTCATCCAGGCGCTGATCCTGCTCGCTGCCGCCCTGCACAAGCGCTGGCACCACGGCAGCCTCGCACACCGCAACTTCCACAAGGCCGCCGCCTACCTCGACCGCCTGCCCCCCGAGTACGGCGGGGTGAACCTCGCCCGGCTGCGCGCGGAGGTGTGGGCGGCGCTGCACGACCCGGCCCTGCGTCCGAGGGTGGAGGATTGAGCCGGGGGGTGGGCCTCCCGTATCCTGTGCGGAGGTCCGCCTGTTCCTCCCGGCGGCAGACATGAAAGGCAGACTGATGATGGAACGCATCGCACTCTTTATTGACGGCGCCAACGTGTACGCGGCGGCCAAGCGACTCGGGTGGAATTTCGACCACCGCAAGATTCTGGAGCACTTCGGGGGCTACGGAACTCTCCACAACGCCTTTTACTACACGGCGGTGCCCCTCCCGATGGACGACAAGCAAAAGCGCTTCATCGACGCCCTGACGTACATGGGCTACACCGTCCGCACCCGCCCCCTGCGCGAGTCCACCGACGAGCACGGCGACACCCAGCGCCGGGCCAGCCTCGACATCGAGATCGTGACCGACCTGCTGACGACCGACGCGCGCTACGACACGGCGGTCCTCCTGACCGGGGACGGCGACTTCGAGCGCCCGGTCGAGGTGCTGCGGGCGCGCGGCAAGCGGGTGATCGTGGCGAGCATCCCCGAGATGACGAGCTACGAGCTGCGCAACGCCGCCGACCAGTACATCGACTTCAAGGACATCCGCGAGGCCGTCGAGCGGCCCGGCTACCGCCTCCCCAGCGAGCAGCGGGGGGAGACGCGGGGCGAGGGGACCCGCCCGTACTACGTGACCGCCCCCCTCAGCGACGCCGATGACCGCTGACAAGGTAAGCGCCGGGAAGACCAACACCGCCCTGCCCATCGCTCTCGACGCGGTCGGGGGAGACCACGGGGCGCCGCCCAACGTGGAAGGAGCGGTGCAGGCCGCCCGCGCCGGGGTCCCCGTCCTCCTCGTCGGCGACCGGGTGAGGCTCCACGGCGAACTCGGCAAGCACGCGGGGAGTGTGAGCCTCCCCATCGACGTGGTGGACGCCCCCGACGTGATCGGCATGGACGAGCACGCCTCGGACGTGCGGGGCCGCACGGGCGCGAGCATCAACGTCTGTACCCGGCTGGTGAAGGAGGGCCGCGCCGCCGCCGCCGTCAGCATGGGGCACAGCGGCGCCACGATGGCCTCGGCGCTCCTCACCCTGGGGCGGGTGAAGGGGGTGGACCGTCCGGCGATCCTGACCCACCTCCCCGCCAAGACGGGCTTCGTCACCCTGCTCGACGTGGGTGCCAACGCCGACGTGAAGCCGGGGTACCTCGCCCAGTGGGCGCGGCTCGCCACGGTGTACCTGCGGGTGATCGAGGACCGGGCGGACCCCACCGTCGGCCTGCTCTCCATCGGCGAGGAGGACCACAAGGGCAGCCAGACCGTGCTGGAGGCACACGCGCTGCTGCGTGAGCTGCACGGCCAAGGCATCAACTTCCACGGCAACGTCGAGGGCCGCGACATCTTCCAGGGGACGACGGACATCGTGGTGACGGACGGGTTCACCGGGAACGTGGTCCTCAAGCTCGCGGAGGGAGAGGCCAAGGTTCTGTTCGGCTGGGTGCGTGAGGCGCTGGGAAGCGACCTCAAGACGAAGGTGGGCGGCCTGCTCGTGCGCGGCGCCCTGCGCGGGCTCGCCGAGCGGATGGACCCCAGCACCTACGGGGCGAGCATCCTGCTCGGGGTGCGCGGGCTCGCCTTTATCGGGCACGGGAGCGCGGACGCCCGGGCGGTCAAGAACGCCCTGCTGCGGGCCTCGCGGGCGCACGAGGCGAACCTGATCGCGCGGCTGGAGGCGGCGCTGGCTCCGGGGGCGGACGCGTAGCGGGCCCTTCCGCTTCCTCACCCGTTCGTGAGAGGCTGGGCCGGTGCTGGACGAACTGACCTTTCAACTGCAAAAGCCCCAGGTGTGGCTGGGCCTCGGCCTCACCCTGGTCGTCGCCTATGCGCTCTACCGCTTCGGGCGGACGCTGTTGCGTGCCCTGGCGCCGCACGTCCGCCGCTCCCTGCTGACCGCGCTGGGGTGGCTGTGGTTGCTCGTGGTGGGGATAGGCTGGCTCGCGGTCGCCACCCGGGTCGTGTACCTGCCCAGCGTGCCCTTCCTGTTCGACCTCGGCGGCGACATCGTGGGGGGCTTTCGCAACAGCGCGGGGCAGGTCGTCGTCATCCTGGCGCTCGCCCTGATCGCCTGGAACCTGATCGGGACCCTCAGCGCCCGCATCGTCGCCGAGGAGGAGTTCAACCGCCGCACCGTGCGGGTCCAGACCCTCAAGGGCGTCGTCGAGAGCACCCTCAAGGCCGTCGTGGTCGTCATCGGATTGATCGCCGGCCTTCAGGCGCTCGGGGTGAACGCGACCAGCCTGCTGGCGGGCGTGTCGGTGCTCGGCCTCGCGGTGGGCTTCGGGGCGCAGAGCCTGATCAAGGACGTGTTCACGGGCTTTTTCATCCTGCTCGAAGACCAGTACGGGGTCGGCGACGTGATCACGGTGAACACCGGACAACTTAGCGGGGGAGTGGAGAGGTTGAACCTGCGCGTGACGGCCCTGCGCGCCCTGGACGGCACCCTGCACATCATTCCCAACGGGCAGATCCTGACCGTCAGCGTGAGCAGCAAGGACTGGTCGCGGGTGGTCGCCACGGTGGACGTGAGCTACGGGGCGAACATCGACGACGCCCTGCGGGTGCTGGAGGCCGTGGGCCGCGAGCTGCACGCCGACCCCGAGTGGAGCACCTTCTTTCTCGAGGAGCCCGAGATGCAGGGGGTTACGCAGCTCACCCCCGACGGCGTGCGGCTGCAAGCCCTCTTCAAGGTGCAGCCCAAAAGCCAGTTCGCCCTCGGGCGCGAGTTCAACCGCCGCATCAAGATCGCCATGGACGAGGCCGGAATCGAGATTCCCTCGCCGCAGCGCAAGGTGACCCTGGGTAGCGCCCCCATCGAACTCAAGCTCACCCCGGGCGGGCAGGACGACCGCGACCCGCGCGAGACCCAGAACCGCACGCGGGCGCCCGTGAGGGTAGGCGAGACGCGGGACCCGGAGGAGGAACGGTAGGTGGTTGATGGTGAGTGGTGAGTGGGTCAGACTGTTCTCCACTGACCACTCACCACTTCCCACTGACTTCAGGCGGGCAGTGGCGTCAGGCCCGCGCCGCTCGGGGGCGGCACCTCCTCCAGCGTGCCCCCGGCGAGCAGGGTGGAGAATTCCTCGCCGCTCAGCGTTTCGCGGCGCATCAGGACCGTGACGATCTCGTGCATCCGGTGGAGGTGCTCGCGCATCAGGGCGAGGGTGCGGGCGTAGGCCGCGTCGATCAGGGCGCGGACTTCCTCGTCCACCACGTAGGCCGTCGCCTCGCTCATGGGAAGGGCGTGGGGGCCGCCGCCCAGGAAGCTTCCGTCGTCGGTGGCGAGGGCCACCTTACCCAATCTCCCGCTCATGCCCCACTCGGTGACCATGCGGCGGGCGATGTTCGTGGCCTGCTGGAAGTCGTTTTGGGCCCCCGTCGTCACCTCGCCGTACACGACCTCCTCGGCGGCGCGGCCCGCCAGCGCCACGGCGATCATGTCCTCCAGCGCCGGGCGCGTCACGTGCAGTCGGTCGTCGGCGTCCGGCATCATGAACCCCGCCGCCCGACCCCGCGGCACGACGGTGAGCTTGGCGACCCGGTTCGCGTGGGGCAGAAGCTGGGCGGCGAGAGCGTGACCGACCTCGTGATACGCCGTCACCTTGCGGTCGGCTTCCCTGACGACCAGACTGCGGCGTTCGGGGCCCATCAACACCCGGTCTCTGGCCTCGTCCACATCCCGCCCCGTGATCCGGCTGCGCCCCGCCCGGGCCGCCTGCAACGCCGCCTCGTTGAGCAGGTTCTCCAGATCCGCCCCCACCATCCCCGCCGTTCTCCGTGCCACCACCCCGAGATCGACGCTGGGATCGAGCGGCTTGGTCCGCGCGTGAATCCTGAGAATCTGTTCCCTGCCGCGTACGTCGGGGGCATCGACGACGACCTGACGGTCGAATCTCCCCGGACGCAGCAGGGCTGCGTCCAGCACATCCGGCCTATTGGTCGCCGCCAGGATGATCACCTCCTGCCCGCTGCCGAACCCGTCCATCTCCACCAGCAACTGGTTCAGGGTCTGTTCGCGCTCATCGTTGCCCCCTTGCAGATTCACGCCACGCTTACGACCCACCGCGTCGATCTCGTCGATGAAGACGATGCACGGAGAACTCTTGCGCGCCTGCTCGAACAGGTCACGGACCCGGGCTGCCCCCACCCCGACGAACATCTCCACGAAGTCCGAACCCGAGATCGAGAAGTACGGCACCTTGGCCTCACCTGCGACGGCTTTCGCAAGGAGGGTCTTGCCGGAGCCGGGGGGGCCGACGAGGAGCACGCCGTGGGGGATGCGGGCGCCGAGCTGGTGGTAGCGTTCGGGTTGGCGCAGGAAGTCGACGACTTCCTGCAAGTCCTGCTTGGCCTCGTCGCAACCGGCCACATCCGCAAAGGTCAGCTTGATCTGGCCCTCGGCGATCACCGCCGCCTTCGACTTGCCGAACGTGCTCGCGGCGCCGCCCCCCGACGGGCCACGCAGGCTGCGCCACAAGACGAGCAGGATCAAGCCGGTGAGGATCAGGGGAAGCACCTGGGCCATCCAGCCGAAGGGGGTGCCGCCCGCCGTGACCTTGACCGGCACGCCCGCCTCCCGCAGCCGGGTCAGGGTGGCGGCGTCGGGGGGCAGGACGACCGAGCGCAGCCGCGTGGCCCCCTGCAACCAGACGCTGGCATTGCCCGCGCCGTCGAGGGTGACGGACTTGACCTCGCCCTGGCGCAGGTCCTCGAAAAAGCGGCTGGTGGTGTACCCGCCCGTGGAGGCCGGGGGGATCTGGCCGGGGGCGCTGAGGGGGCCGGGAGCATTCGTCGCCTGCCGGGCCCCGGCGGGGGCGGCGAGCAGGAGGGCCAGCAGCGCCGCCAGCACACGGCGCGGGGGGCGGGAGGGGGGCATGGCGCCATGCTACGCCGCGTGCCCCGCTCCATACCTTGCGCTCCGTGACCTTTGGGGAGGAACCCCGCAGGCGGGGCCGCCCTTTTCCTCAGGGTTCCGTCAGCCTGCGCGCCTATGCTGGGCCCATGCGCACCGCACTTCTGCTCGGCTCGCTGGCCCTGGGGCTCAGCGCCTGCACCGTCTCTGTCCGGTCGAACGTGGGTCTGGTGGGGGGCAACCTGATCTCGGACGTGCGCCCCGACCGCGGCGAGGGCGGGAGCTACTTCGTGGGCGACCCCGTGCGGATCAGCGTGACCACGCGCGCCGCCGGGTACGTGACGCTGGTGGCCCTCCAGCCCAACGGGTTCGCGAGCACCCTGGCCCGCAACGTCTACGTGAACCCCGGCACCACCGTCTTCCCGCGCGCGCAAGACGGCGTGACCTACAACGTGGCCCCGCCGCGCGGCCTCCAGCGGGTCCGGGTGCTCTTCACCCGCGTGCGCCCGACCACCGACATCGTGCTCAGCGGCGTGTATACCGGCGACCGCCTCAACGTCGCCACCAACCAGTACCTCACGCCCTACGCGCCCGCCGACCGCGACGTGCAGGAGACGTACTTCTACATCCGCTGATTCGCCGACTTCCAGCCGCCAGCCGTCCACGGGCGGCTGGTTTTCCGTGGGGTGGGCGCCTACCCTGGGCCGCATGAGTCTGACCTTTGCCGAAGCGGGTGAGCGGGTGCACGCCTACGTCTCGCAGTTCGAGGAGGGCTACTTCCCGCCCCTCCTCCTGCTCGCGCGCCTGACCGAGGAGACCGGGGAGGTCGCCCGCGTCCTCGCGCACCAGAACGGCAAGACGCCCAAGCCCGGCGAGGAGGGCGGCGACCTGGAGATGGAACTCGCCGACCTCCTCTTCGTGATGGTGTGCCTCGCCAACAGGCAAGGTCTGAGCCTGGAGCGCGGCTTCACACGCATGATGGAGAAGGTCGAGACGCGCGACGCGGCCCGCTGGACGAAAAAGCAGTCCGGGGAATGACGATGGCAGGGGACGATGGCAAGGTAGGCTGAGCCGTGCCCGACCCCTCCCCGACCGACCTCCCCCAGACCGACTTACGCTCCCCCCTCGGCCCGATGCCCCAGCCCTTCACGCTGACGCCCCAGGAGCGGGCGGGGGCCCTCGCCGCCATCCGCGCCCTGCCCGGCGAGCTGCGCGGCGCCGTCACAGGCCTCCCCGACGCCGGGCTCGACACCCCGTACCGCGAGGGAGGCTGGACGGTGCGGCAGGTCGTCCACCACGTCGCCGACAGCCACCTGAACGCGGTGGTCCGCCTCAAACTCGCCCTCACCGAGGAGCGCCCGACGGTCAAGCCGTACGAGGAGGGCCTGTGGGCCGAACTCGCCGACGTGCGGCTGCCCCTCGAACCCTCCCTGATGGTGCTGGACGGCCTGCACGCGCGCTGGGCGGCGGTGCTGGGGAGCCTGACCCCGCAGGACTGGGCGCGCGAGTGGACCCACCCGGCGCACGGCCACACCTTCACGGTGGATACCCTGGCGGCGATGTACGCCTGGCACGGGCGGCACCACGCCCTGCACATCACCGGGCTGCGGCAGAGGCGGGGCTGGTAGATGCAGTACGACCAGACCTTCGACGTGCCCGTGACGCTGCGTTCGGCGGGCGTGGTCGTGCTCAACAGCCGGAACGAGGTGCTCCTCGTCTGCGAGCACAAGCCGGGGAGCCGCGGGCTGTAGCACCTCCCCGCCGGAGGGGTGGAGGAGGGTGAGAACCCGCAGGACACGGCGGTGCGGGAGGCGTACGAGGAGACGGGGCTGACCGTGCGGCCCGTCAGGTTCCTGAACACGCTGCTGGGCCGGATGCCCGACGGTCCCCTCATCCTGCGTTTCGCGTGGCTGGCGGAGGTCGTGGGCGACGGGGACAACCCCGCCCCTCTTCCCGCCTTCGAAGGGGAGGTCAAAAAGGCCCGCTTCTTCACCCGCGCCGAGGTCGAGGAGCTGTACGCGCGTGGAGAACTCCGCATGTACCACACGAAGGTTTTCGTGGATACGGCGTATGAGATGCGAGAGGAGAAGGCGGGAGCCTGAGCCGCCCGCCCTCTTGATTCGGTACTTTCAACGCTTGTGCGGCTTCCTGCTCGCCTTGATCAGGGTGACGAGTTCCGGGGGACGCTTCTCGCCGTTCAGTTCCGCGAGGAGGGCCGCTGGATACTCCTTGCAGACCTCGCCCCTCCAGCGTTCCGTCTTCCGGTTCCACACGCGCCAACCCTCACCGGGGATGGCCTTGGCGACGAAGCGGGCCCGGCTCATCCTTACTCGTACCCCAGTTCCCGCAGCGCCTCCTCGTCCTCGCGCCAGCCGGGGATCACGATGACCTCCAGGCCCAGGAAGACCTTGCGGTCGAGGAAGACTTCGAGCTGCTTTCTCGCGGCCTGCCCGATCTCGCGCAGTTGCTTGCCGCCCGCGCCGATCACCATGCCCTTGTGGGCGTTTTTCTCGACGATGAGCTCGCCCTCGATGCGGACGAGGCCGTCTTCGCGCTCGGTCCAGCCGTTGACGCGGGTGGCGACCGAGTAGGGCAGCTCCTCGCGCAGCTTCTTCATCGCCTCCTCGCGGATGATCTCGGCGGCCCACTGCTCGCGCGTCTGGTCCGACGCCCCCGAGTTCGGGAAAAAAAAGGGGTTCTCGGGCAGCACGTCGAGCAGTTGCTCGCGCAGCGTGGCGACCGCCGCCGGGTTGTTCTGCGCGCTGAGCATCGTCTCCTGCGTCTCGCCCGCGCGGCCCTCCAGCAGCGCGCGGTAGAGCTTCATCGCCTCGTCGGGGTACTTGGCGGCGTCCGTCTTGTTGCCCACCAGGAAGAGGGGCTTGGGCAGATCGCGCACCTGCCGGGCGACGAGTTCGTCCTCGTCCGAGGGCGGGCGGCGCAGGTCCACCACCCAGACGATGACGTCCACGTCGGCCAGGGCACTCTGGACCTCGCTGTTCATGTACTTGCCGAGGGCGTCTTTGGGCTTGTGCAGGCCCGGCGTGTCCACGAAGACGATCTGCCGGGTCTCGGTCGTGTAGATGCCGCGCACGCCCCGCCTCGTCGTCTGCGGGCGCGGGCTGGTGGGGGCCACCTTGGTGCCCAGGAAGGCGTTGAGGAGCGTACTCTTGCCGACGTTCGGCTTGCCGACGATGGCGATGAAGCCGCTGTGCGTCTCGTTGGAGGTGGTCGCCCCGCCGGATTCGGGGGAGGAGATGGGGTCCGTCATGGGGGGATTGTCTCACGGGGGCGACGGGCCAACCGTGCCGGGGGGGGGGGCCGCCCCTCACTTCCTCCGCGCCTGCACTCCCTTGATGATCCGGGTCATCACCCCGCGCGGCAGGAGGCGGGGGCCCAGCACCTGAAGCTGGTTGAGCCGCCCCGGCACCACGACCGCCTGCCCGGCGAGCATGGCCTCCACCCCCTGCCGGGCGACCTCCCGGGCACTCAGCATGGTCGCGCGGGCAGGACCCTGGAGCAGCCGACTCTGCCCCAGCCGCGCCGCGTCCTGAAAGCCCGTCTCGACCGGACCGGGACACAGGGCGGTGACCGAGACGCCCGTGCCCCGCAGCTCCTCGCCCAGGGCCTCGCTGAGGGACAGGACGTAGGCCTTCGAGGCGTAGTACACCGCCATCAGCGGCCCCGGCTGGAAGGCGGCGGTGCTGGCGACGTTGAGAAGGCGGCCCCGGCGGCGCTCCACCATGCCGGGCAGGAAGCGGCGGCTCAGGTCGGTCAGGATGGCGACGTTGACCTGCACCATCCGGGCGATCTCGCCGGGGTCCTGGGTGTGGAACTCGCCGTAGCCGCCGAAGCCCGCGTTGTTGACGAGCAGGTCCACCGTCAGCCCGCGCGAGGCGAGTTCGCCCTCCAGCCACGCGCCCGCGCCGTCGCGGGTCAGGTCGAGCGCGAGGGGGTGGGCCTGAATCCCGCGCTGACTCGTCAGCTCGTCCGCCAGCGCCCGCAACTGCTCCTCGCGGCGGGCCACCAGGACGAGGTTCGCGCCCCTGGCGGCGAGGTGCCGGGCGATCTCCTCGCCGATGCCGCCGCTCGCGCCGGTGACGAGGGCGGTGGGGGGACCGGGCCGGGGGGTGGGGGAGGTGGGGGAAGACATGGGGCCATCCTGCCTGAATCGGGGGGCCGGGAACAGGGCCCGGGGGACGGGGCGCCCCGCCTTTAGACCCACTTCACCCTCGCGCCCCGGGCTGGAACCCCCCCACCCCCCTCCCCGTACTCTGGGGCATGACTGCTCCCTCTCCCATCCAGGCGAAAATCACCGACATGTTCTCGCAGAGTGTCACGGTGCTCGCCCGCCCCGGGCCCCAGACCTTCGAGCTGTTTGAGCGCCGCGGGGGCATCTCGCAGGCCGTGATCTACGTGCTGCTCGCCGCCGTTGTGTCGGCCCTCATCGCCGCGATCTTCGCGCCCTTTCACGCGGGCACCACCTTCTTCGGGCAGCTCATCACCCGCCTCGTCCTGATTCCCCTTCAGTTCTTCATCTTCACCGGGGCCGTGTACCTGATCGGCAAGTACGTCTTCCGGGGCACGGGCACCTACCCCGAGGTCGCCTACTCCTTCGCGCTCTTTTTCGTGCCCCTGAGCATCATCGGCACCCTGCTGGGCATCATCCCGATTCTGGGCTTCCTGGTGGGCCTGCTGATCTCGGTCGCCATGATCTTTTACGGCTTCCTCGCGGTGGGGTCGAGCATGAACATCCACGACGCGGTCAAGGCCGGGGTCACGCTGATCCTCTCGGGCATCGCGTACTGGGCGGTGGGCGGCTTCCTGCTGGCGCTGATCCTCGCGCCGTTCACGCGCGGGTAACGGTCAGGGATGGAAAGGACGGGGCGGAGGCGGTGGCGGGCCCACCCTCTCCGCCCCTCCCCTTGGCCCCCTACTGCTCGCCGTAGACCCGCACCTCCACGTCGAGTTCCCCGCGCCCGCCGCCGTAGTAGGTGCCGCGCACGGGGGACACGTCGCTGTACTCTCGCCCGTGGCCGATCTTGACGTGGCGCTCGCGGGCGAGGCAGTTGTTGGTGGGGTCGTAGCCCAGCCAGCCGGAGCCCGGCAGGAAGCACTCGACCCAGGCGTGGGTCGCCTCCGCCCCCACCAGCTCGCCCCCCGAGTACAGGTAACCGCTCACGTACCGGCCCGGAATGCCCAGCCCCCGCACTACGCCGAGCATCGCGTGGGTGAAGTCCTGGCACACCCCGCGCCCGTGGGTGGCGAACTCGGCCAGCGGGGTGCTCACGGTCGTCGCCCGCGTGTCGTAGCGGAAGCGGCGGTAGAGCGAGGTGGTGAGGTCCATCAGGAAGCCGGGCAGGTCGTCGCCGGAATCGGGCGTGGCGACCCCGAAGACTGCCGCCCAGTTCCCGGCGGGCACGCGCGGGCTGGGAACGAGGAACTCGGTGTGCGGCCCGCACGCGCCCTGCAAGGCGGCGAACGGGATGGGCGGGGGCGGGGGGACGGGGTGGGTGTCCACGATGGCCTGCGCCTCGATCCTGAGGGTGGTGTGCGGCTCGTGGACGTGGACGTGGTGGACGATGGCCCCGAAGTAGTCCTTGTGGGAGGTGACCACCGCCTCGGGCTCGACGGAGAGGTGGAAGGAGCGCACGCTCTGCCGCGCCTCGCGGGACGGGTGCAGCCGCACCTCGTTAAAGGAGTCCCAGGCGGGTTTGGGGTAGCGGTACTCGGTGGTGTGGCGGATTTCGCAGCGCATACGCGGAAAGGGACCCTCAGCCCGGGCAGTCTGACAGGCGGGGCCCGGAAGAACGTGACGCGGGGCTCAGCCGGACTGAAGAAAGGCCCGGGCGGGGAAGCTTCATTCCTGCTGAAAGTACGCCCGGTTGATCGCCGCGCCCACCCGGTTGAAGTCCCCGAGCAGTTCGCCCAGGCCGGGGTCCTCCCGCTCCAGGATGTCCTCCACGCCCGCGAATTGCAGCCGGGCGACGAGCCAGCGCGAGAGGCGCAGGATCTCGGGGTGCGCGCCGGGGTGGTGGCGGTCGATCTGGGTGAGGGCGTCGTGCAGGTTCTCGGCGCTGTAGCGCACGCTGCGTGGGAAGTACTCGTCGAGCAGCAGGAATTCGCCGATGCGCGCGGGGTCGATGCCGCTCTGCACCCGTTTGCGGTAGGCCTCGTAGGCGCTCGCCCCCTTGAGGACGCTCACCCAGCGCTGGTCTTGCACCGCGCGCTGCGTCGGGTCGCCCTGCGCCTGCCCGTCCATCACCCGGGAGTAGGTCTGGAGCACGCGAGTCACGTTGTCGCCGCGTTCGAGCATCTGCCCGGCGCGCAGGAAGGACCAGCCCTCGTCGCGCGGGAGGGTGGCGAAGGCGATCCCGAAGAAAAACTGCGAGGCGTCGCGCGCCGAGGCGCAGAACTCGAAGAGGCCGTCGCGGTCGATCACCCCCTCGTCCTGGAAACAGACGTCGAGGTAGGTGCGGTTGAGGGCCTCCCACATCTCCGAGGGGATGCGGTCGCGCAGGCCCCGCGCGTTCTCGCGGGCGCGCAGCACGCTGCTGGCGATGCTCGACGGGTTGCCCTGGTCGAAGGCCAGCCACGCGCTCACCGAGCGGGCGTCCACCCGCCCGTACTTCTCACGCAGCGGCCCCTCGCCCCCGGTAAGTTCGAGCAGGGGCGCCCAGTGTTCGCGCGCCCGCCCGGTCATCTCCAGGGTGGCGGAGTAGTTGACGTTCAGCAGCCGGGCGGTGTTCTCCGCGCGCTCGACATACCGCCCGATCCAGAACAGATTCTCCGCGAGGCGGGAAAGCAGCAGCATTCAGCGTTCCTCCCCTGAGGTGGTGTCCAGCTCGTCTTTTTCCAGTTCCTGCTGGAAGGAGTGCTGGCCGGGCGCGTCCGGCGGCGGCGGGGTACCGACAGGCGGCGCTCCCTGCGTCTGGCTCTGGGACTGGGACTGGGTGCCGCCCCCCGACTGCGACTGGCTCTGGGTCTGGGCCCCGCTCGACTGGAACTGGCCTTGCGTGGCCGCCCCCGGCTCGAAGCCCCCCTGGTACTGGCTCTGCGCCTGAACGTTCAGAGGAGCGCCGCCCGAGAGGAGCTGGCTCATCCCCTGCGGGGTGGCCCGCCCGTCGTGGTCGAGGACCCAGGTGTCCTTGCTCCCGCCCCCCTGGCTGGAGTTCACGACGAGAGAACCCCGCCGCAGCGCCACCCGGGTGAGGCCCCCCGGCACGATGGTCACCTCCTGCCCGCACAGGATGTAGGGCCGCAGGTCCACGTGCGCGGGCTCGAACTCGCCGGAGTCGGGGTAGAAGGTGGGGTGGCGGCTGAGGCCCACGACCGGCTGGGCGATGAACTCACGCGGTGCCGAGCGCACCTTCACGAGGTACGCTTCCACCTCCTCTCGGGTGGCGTAGGGACCGAGCAGCATCCCGTACCCGCCCGCCTCGCCGACCCCCTTGAAGACGAGTTCGTCCGCGTGGGCGAGCATGTACTCCAGGTGGTCCGGGTTCCAGCCCAGGAAGGTGGGGACGTTGTTCAGGAGCGGCTCCTCGTTCAGGTAGTAGCGGATCATCTCCGGCACGTAGGCGTACACGGCCTTGTCGTCCGCCACCCCCGTCCCGATGGCGTTGGCGATGGCGACCCGGCCCTGGCGGTAGACCTCGACGAGCCCGGCGACCCCCAGCGCGGAGTCGGGGCGGAAGGTCAGCGGATCGAGGAAGTCGTCGTCGATCCGGCGGTAGATCACGTCCACCTGCCGCCTGCCCCCGGTCGTGCGCATCCACACCCGCCCGGCGTCCACGAAGAGGTCACGGCCCTCGACGAGTTCGACCCCCATCTGCTGGGCGAGGTAGGCGTGCTCGAAGTAGGCGGAGTTGTACATCCCCGGCGTGAGGACCACGACCGTGCCGTTCTCGCGCGGGCTGAGCGACTGGAGGAGGTGCAGCAGGGTACTCGTGTAGTGCCCGACGGGCCTCACCCCCTGTCCCCGGAACATGCCGGGGTAGATGCGGGTCATCGCCTGCCGGTTGGCGAGCAGGTACGACACGCCGCTCGGCGAGCGCAGGTTGTCCTCCAGCACGAGGTACTCGCCCTGTTCATTGCGGATCAGGTCGGTGCCGACGATGTGGGTGTAGAGCCCGAGCGGCACCCTGATCCCGTGGACCTCGCGCCGGAAGTGGGCGGAGGTGTACACGAGCTCACTGGGGATCACCCCGTCGCCGAGGATCTGGGCCTGGGAATAGATGTCGCCCAGAAAGGCGTTCAGGGCCCGCACCCGCTGGGTGAGCCCGGCCTCCACGTGGGCCCACTCGCTCGCCGGAATGACGCGCGGCACCGGGTCGAAGGGGAAGGTGCGCTCGGTGCCCTGCGAGTCGCCGTACACCGTGAAGGTGATGCCCTGGTTGCGAAAGGCGAGGTCGAGGAGGCGGTGACGGCGCCCGAACTCCTCGACCCCCTGCGCGGCGAGGTACTCCCGAATGCCCTGGTAGTGGGGCCTCACCGTGCCGCCTTGCCCAAACATCTCGTCGAAGAACCTGCTGCCCGGCTCGTACTTCATGCCCCCGTCTCCCTCCCCTGGGGCGCGGCCCCGGACGATGCCCCAAGATAACGAACTGCCCAGCCCGGGGAAGGCGGCGATCAGACAGGCCCCCCGCCGCCCCACGCCCTACACTGCCCCCCATGACCCAGGATCAGGGAACCCAGGACAAACTCATCGCCCCGGACGACCGCGCGAGGCTCGATCAGGTCTTCATGCAGGTCGTTCTGGACGTGCAGGCGCAGGTGCAGCAGACCGAGCCCGAGCGGCCCGGCAACCTCGCCGCCATGTTCCACAAGGAGACCGTCTCCGACGCCCTGCAAGGCTGCGCCATGCTGATCGCGGGCTGGAACGAGAACCGGGTGGACGACGCGGGCGTGACCCGGGCCGCCAAGGCCCTGCGCAGCCTGGGGCTCGAAGACCTCGCGGAGCGGGTCGAGCGGCTGCGGGGCATTGACGAAGCCTGAAGAAATGCCCCCGGCGGGGGAGGTGTGTAGGCTCTTCTACAAAGGGCGGGCGGGGGCTCTGGCAGGCTGAGCCTCACTCCGGGGGAGTACGCCGCCCCGCTCCTGAGACGAGCGAGGGTGCGCGGGGACCGACAGTTCGGGCGGGAAATCCGCTCCGGTTCCGCGCGGCAAGGGCCAGACCCGGACAGGACGCCGCCCGGGCTCCTGTTCGTGTCTGGCCCTTCCCCGGTGGGAGGCGGGCCGGGACGGGGAACCTGGGCGGGAGTCTGGAAGGGCACTCCCCCGATGGAAGTTCTGATGACCCTCTGGCTCGGTAAGCCCGCCTGGATGTGGGCGCTGTTCATCACGCTCGTGACCGCGCTGCTCGCCTTCGACCTCGGCGTCCTGGGTCGGCGGCGGGCGGCCAAGGGCGGCTCGCAGGAGATCGGCGTGGCCGAGAGCCTGCGGCTGAGCGCCTTTTACATCGCCATCGCCCTGCTGTTCGGGTGGTGGGTGTGGGGCACGCTGGGCGCCGAGAGCGGCCTGGCGTACTTCACGGGCTTCGCGGTCGAAAAGGCCCTCGCCCTCGACAACGTGTTCGTGATCAGCGTGATCTTCGCGGCCCTCGCCGTGCCCCGCCACCTCCAGCACCGGGTGCTCTTCTGGGGCATCCTCGGCGTGATCGTGCTGCGCGGCATCATGATCGGGCTGGGTGCGGCGCTCGTGAGCAACTTCGACTGGATCATGTGGGTCTTCGGCGCCTTCCTGCTGCTCACCGGAGTGCGGCTGCTCTTCGTGCGGGGGGGCCACGACCACGCCCCCGACCTCGAGCGCCACCCCGTCGTGCGGATGCTGCGCCGGGTGATGCCCATCTCCCCCAAGCTCGACGGCGAGAAGTTCGTGACCCGGCTGCCCGACGCCGCGGGCCGGGTGCGCCTGCACGCCACGCCGCTGCTGCTCGCCCTGCTGCTCGTGGAGGCCGCCGACCTGGTGTTCGCGGTGGACTCCATCCCGGCGATCTTCGCGATCACGCAAGACCCCTTCATCGTCTACACCAGCAACATCTTCGCCATCCTGGGCCTGCGCGCCCTGTACTTCGCCCTCGACGCGCTGATCCACCGCTTCCAGGCGCTCAAGCCCGCGCTGGCGCTGGTGCTCGTCTTTATCGGCGGCAAAATCTTCTACAACCAGTTTTTCGGCAAGCTCGACCCGGCGATCAGCCTCGGCGTCACGCTCGCCATCCTCGCGGGCGGCATCCTCGTCAGCCTGTGGAAGACGCGCGGGGAGGAGGCGCGGCCCGCGGCATAATGGGACCTCAAACCGGGTTGGCTTCGATGAGGTAGCTGAACTTTCGGAAGTCCCAGCCTGAATTGGGAAGACGGTCATCCAAAACTTCTATTTGATCAAGCGTTTCCAGAGGATGAGCGTCGAAGATGTATGGGCGCTCATCCGCTCCTGGGGCCAGCACGTCCCTGATTCGCTCAGGGTTGCAGCCGCTCAATTCCACCTCCTCGACCAGAGCCCCGGTCGTCCTGTCGAACACGTACAGGACGTAGACCCACGGGGTCACGCCTCCTCCGCCCTCAGCGACCGCTGCGCCTCGCGGTCGGCCTGCGCGACCTGCTCCGCCTGCCCGAGGGCGCCCCACTCGTCGGTGCCGTCCTCCAGGGTGGGCGCCAGCCCCCGCAGGTAGGCGGCCTGCGCGATCAGGTAGGCGGTGAGCGGGGTGGTCAGGAACTGGAAGAGCAGCACGGCGGCGAGCCGGGTGAAGGCCGCCGCGTCGGCCAGCTCGAAGGCCACCCCCAAGAAGATGCCCGCCGACCCCAGCGTCACGAGCTTGCTGCTCGCGTGCAGCCGCGAGTAGAGGTCGGGAAAGCGCACCACCCCGATCGCGGCGGTGAGCACGAAAAAGGCCCCGATCAGGATGGGGATGTCCCGCCAGGGGTGAAAGTCAGCCACGCCCGCCCCCCTGTGGGCCCCGAGCCGACCGCCTCACCGCATCACCCGCCCCACGAGCAGATAGCGCGTGAGGGCCACCGTGGAGAGAAAGCCCAGCAGGCTGAGCACGAGGGCGGCGTCGAGGGTTACGAGCAGCCCGGTCTTCACGGCGATCAGGGTGAAGAGGACGACCAGATTCACGCTCAGGAAGTCGAACGCCATGATGCGGTCGCCCCAGGAGGGCCCGCGCAGCACGCGGACGGTGACGAGCAGGACGGAGAGGGTGACGACGCCGAGCGCGAGGTTGACGATCATGGCTCCACCTCCAGGTGGGGGGGCGTGGGCCGCAGGAGACGCAGCAGGCGGTCTTCGACCTTCAGGATGGCGGCGCGGGCGGCCCCGGCGCTCGCCGTGCCGATGGCGTGCGCATAGAGCGTGCGGCGGTCCGCGCTGAAGCCCAGGACGACCGTGCCCGGCATCAGCCCGATGGTGGCGGCCAGAAAGGTCAGCGCGCCCTCCCCCCGCAGGCGCAGCGGCACGGCCACGATGGCCGGAGTCAGGGGCGGGTCCGGGCGCAGGGCGAAGAGCGCGACCTGCACGTTCGCCACGGTGAGTTCGCGCAGGAAAAAGCCCACGAACGCCAGCCCCGCCAGGACCCGGCCCACGTACGCGTGGGTGGCGAGCGCGCGCGGAAACAGGGCCAGGACGGCGAAGCCCACCGCGAAGCCGATGGTGAGTTCCCGGGTGCCGACCTGCCCCGCGAAAAGCGCCCACACCACGGCGAGCAGGAGGTTGAGGGTCAGCCCCCTCACTTCACCGCCTCCTCGCCCGTCGGCGCCGGGGGGATGACCACCGGCGCGTCCCCCAGCACCCCCCGGACATAGCGCGCGGGGTCGCGCAGCTCGGCGGCGGTGGCGTCCGCCCGGGCGAAGAGCGGCCCCGCGAAGAGGCTCAGCCCCGCCACGAGCGCGCAGGCCGCGTAGGCGGCGGCGTGCAGGGGGCGGGGCACCCGGTACACCGGCAGCCAGTTCGGGTGCTGCCCCCAGAAAAAGCCCCGCCAGACGTTCAGCATCGCGTACAGGGTGATCAGGCTGCTGAGCAGGGCGCTCGCCACCGCCAGCCCCGCCAGGAGCGAGCCCTGCGCGAGCCCCGCCCGCACGAGCGCGTACTTCGCCACGAAGCCGCCGCTGGGGGGCAGCCCCGCCACCGTCAGCGCGCACAGCAGGAAGCAGGCGGCGAGCAGCGGCAGCACGTCGAGCATCCCCCGCACCCGCACCAGCCGTGAGCCGCTCGCCCGCTCGGCCACGCCAGCGACGCAGAAGAGGGCGGTCGTCACGACCACGCTCACCGCGAAGTACCCCACGCTCGCCCGCACCGCCTCCCCGGTGCCCAGCCCCAGCCCGAAGGCGAGGTAGCCCACCGAACTCACCACCAGAAACGACAGGATGCGCCGCCACTCCCGCTGCGAGGCCGCCCCGAGCGCCCCGTAGAGCATCGTCACCGTGCCCAGCCCCAGGAGCAGGGTGTTCGTCACCGCCGCCTCCTGGTTGAAGACGGTCGTGAAGACCCGCAACAGGGCGTACACGCCGACCTTGGTGAGCACCGCCGCGAAGAAGGTCCCCACCGCGGGCGGCAGCGCCGGGTAGGTGCCCGGCAGCCAGAAGCCCAGCGGGAAGAGCGCCCCCTTTGCCGCGAAGACGATCAGGAGAAGGACGCCGACGGCGGTGACGGTGGGGTTGGGCCCCAGCTCCGCCGCCCGCTGGGCCAGGTGCGCCATGTTGAGCGTGCCCAGCACCCCGTACGCGAGCCCGCACGACACCACCAGCAGGGCCGAGGCGGCGAGGTTCATCACGATGTAGCGAAAGCCCTCGCGCAGTTGCTCGCGGGTGGAGCCCAGCACCGCGAGGGCGTACGAGGCCACGAGCATGACCTCGAAGGCCACGAACAGGTTGAAGAGGTCCCCGGTGAGAAAGGACATCTGCACCCCCGCGAAAAGAAACTGCATCAGCGCGAGGAGGTGGTGCTTCTCGCGCACCGGGTCGGGGTCGGCGGCGGCCTGCCACACGGCGAACACGGCGCTCACCGCCCCCAGGACGCTCACCCACGCGGCGAGGCGGTCGGCGGTCAGCACGATGCCGAAGGGCGCGGGCCACCCGCCGACGGCGCCCACGAGCACCGTCCCGTCCGCCGTGGCCGCGAGGAGCCCGAGCGAAAAGGCGAGGGTGAGCCCCGCGCCCGCGAGCGACAGCCCCACCCGCACGGCGCGCGCCGAGGGCCACAGCAGCAACAGCCCGAAGCCCAGCGGCGTGAGGATGGGCGCCAGGGTCAGCCAGGAGAGGTCGCTCACGGCTCGCCTCCCCCCGGGCTGCGGGCGGAGTACACGAGGGTGCGCGGCTCCTCGGGGTCGGGGCGGTCCGGGCCCTGGTGTTCGGGGTCGGCGGCCAGGCCGTCGTCGGCCTCGGGGTCGCGGGCGAGGTTGTCGCCGAAGGCCTCCACGTCGTCGTGCCCGGCGACCTGATACGCGCGCAAGGCCACGGTCAGCAGCAGGGCGGTCGTGGCGAAGCCGATCACGATGGCCGTCAGGATCAGCGCCTGCGGGAGCGGGTCCACGTAGGGCCCTTTCAAGGTCAGCAGCGGCGGCGCGTCCTCCCGCAGCCCCGCCACCGTCAGGATCGCCAGGTTGCCCCCGTAGGTGATGAAGCTCAACCCCAGCACCACCCGCACGATCACCCGCGACAGCAGCAAGAAGACGCCCGCCGCGATCAGCAGGCCGATGAGCAGGGCGAAGAGGGTCTCCATCAGCGGGCCTCCGGGGTGGGGGAGGGTCGCCGGGAGAGCGGGGCGAAGGTCCTCCCCACCCGCCGGCCCACCCGCCGGGGCGCCGCGCTGTCCCGCTCGGCCCGACCGCGTTCCGGGGCGCCGCCGCGGCGGGCGGTCCCCCTCACTCGTCGCCCTCCACGCGCTCCTGCGGGTCCACCCGGATCAGCCCGTAGGCGATGGCGAGGCTGCCCCCCACGACCACGAGGTAGACCCCCACGTCGAAGAGCAGCGCGGTCGCCCACTCGAACTCGCCCGTCAGCGCGGTCGTGAGGTAGCCGTAGTCGCTCTTGAGGAAGGGCTTTCCCAGGAGGTAGGGCACCAGCCCGGTCGTAAAGGAGAGCGCCAGCCCCCACGGGACGAGGCGGGCGGGGTCTATGCGCAGGGCGGTGTGCCCGTAGGAGATGCGGTGCAAGATCAGGGCGCAGGCCGTCATCAGGCCCGCGATGAAGCCGCCGCCCGGCGCGTTGTGGCCGCGCCACAGCAGCAGCAGCGCGAAGAGCAGCACGAGCGCGAAGACGGCGCGGCTCACCGTCCGCAGGATGGGGTCGCCGCTCAGGGGAGCGGGGGTGGGGGGCGCGGGCGGGGGGGGCAGGGGGTCGGGACTCATGCTTCTTCCTTCTCCTTGGGCGGGGGGGAGGCCGGAACGGGTGGGGGCTCGCCCGGCGCGCGGCCCTTCTTGCCCAGCCGCACCAGCCCCAGCACGGCGAGGGCCACCATGCCGACCACCGCGATCTCCCCGAGGGTGTCAAATCCCCGGAAGTCCACCAAGAGGACGTTCACGACGTTGCGGCCTCCGCCGAGCCGGTAGCTGTTTTCCAGGTAGTACGGCGAGATGGGCGGGGCCAGAAAGCGCACCCCCGCGAGCACGAGCAGGGTGGCCCCCAGCCCCGCCGACCCGGCGAGCAGGAGGTCGACCCCGTAGCGCCAGCGGGTGCGCGGCAGGTCGCGGGTGCGCGGCAGGTAACGGAACACGAGCAGGAACAAGATGACGGTGACCGCCTCCACGAGCAGTTGCGTCAGCGCCAGGTCGGGGGCGCGCAGCCCCAGGAAGGCGGCGGCGCTCCCGAAGCCCGTCAGGCCCGTCACGACCACGGCGGTCAGGCGGCTGCGCGCGAGCAGGACCCCGACCGCCCCCGCCACGAGCAGCGCCGCGACCGGCAGCAGCGCGAGCGGCGGCGTGCCGATGGAGTGGAAGACCTGCGGCGAGCGCCACACCGCGTACCCGGCGATCAACCCGGCGGCCCCCAGCATGATCCGGAGCTGGTCGGGCAGCGCGAGGCCCTGGGTGCGCGCGATGAGTCGGCTGGAGAGGATGTTCACCCCCTCGGTCAGCGCGTAGTACACCGTATTCGCGTTCACGCGCGGGGTGAGCCGCCTCCCCAGGGCGCCGACCCGCGCCGCCTGAAGGATCAGCAGCCCCCCCAGCCCCCACGTGACGAACGTGGCGAGCAGCGCGGGCGTGACCCCGTGCCAAAGGCTCAGGTAGCCCCGGTAGGAGGCGAAGTCCAGCGCGTTCTGCGCCGTCCGCGTCAGGGCCCCCGCGACCCCCGGCAGCAGCCCGAAGGCGAGGGCGGTCAGGGCGAGCAGCGCGGCGGGCCCCGTCAGGCCGGGCGGGGCCTCGTGCGGCTCGGCGCCCGGCGGGGAGCGCGGCGGGCCCCAGAACACCCGCAGCAACCGGAAGGAGTAGGCGAAGGTCAGCGCGCTGCCGAGCACGGCGACCGCGATGAACAGGGGCCCCCGGTGCAGCATCGCCTCGTAGAACAGCTCTTTGGAGATGAACCCCCCGAGGGGCGGCACCCCCGCCATGCTGAGAGAGGCGAGAAGCGCGACCGCGAAGGTGACGGGCAGGGCCTTCCTGAGCCCGCCCAGGCGCGGCAGCTCCCGCGTGCCCGTCTCGTGGTCGATGATGCCCACCACGAAGAAGAGGGCCGCCTTGAAGGCCGCGTGGTTGAGCAGATGCGCCGTCGCCGCGAATCTCCCCTCCGCGTCGGAGAGCCCGTACAGGCTCATCAGCAGGCCGAGCTGCGAGACCGTGGAGTACGCGAGCAATGCCTTGAGGTCGGTCTGCCGCAGCGCGATCCAGGCCCCCCACACCAGCGTGGCGAGCCCCACGGGCACGATGATCCCGCCCCACAGCGGGCTGGAGCCGAACAGCAGCCCGAACTTGGCGACGAGCACGACGCCCGCCTTCACCATCGTCGCGGAGTGGAGGAAGGCGGAGACGGGCGTGGGCGCCTCCATCGCGGTCGGGAGCCAGAGGTGGAAGGGGAGCTGGGCGCTCTTCGTGAAGGCCGCGAGCAACGTGAGCAGCAGCGCGGGCACGAAGAGGGGGGAGGCGCGCAGGGCCTCCACGTCGAGCCCGGACAGCGTGGTGCTGCCTCCCGCCAGACCGATCATCGCCACGGCGGCGAGCAGCCCCAGGCCGCCCAGCGCGCTCACCAGAAAGGCCTTGACCGCCCCGTCGCGCGCCGCCGAGCGGGTGTGCCACAGCCCGATCAAGAGGAAGCTCGTGACGCTCGTCATCTCCCAGAAGCCGAAGAGGGCCACGAGGTTGTCGCTCAGGACCAGGCCCAGCATCGAGCCCCCGAAGAGCAGGAGATACGCGTAGAAGCGCCCGAAGCGCTCATGCCCCGAGAGGTACGCCACCGAGTACAGGCTCGACAGCGTGCCGATCACGCCGATGAGCGCGGCGAAGAGCAGCGAGAAGCCGTCTCCCCGGAAGGCGAGCGCGAGCCCCAGGTCCGGCACCCAGCGGGTGACCTCCAGCGCCGGAGCCGCGCCGGGCCCGGCGCCCGCGAGCGGCACGGCGAGGAGCAGCGCGGGCACGAACGCGAGGGCCGCCACGTACCCGGTGCGCCGTCCCAGGCGCGGCCCCAGCCACGCGGCGAGCGCGGCGAGGAGGAAGGGAAGGAAAACGGCGAGCGTCACGGCCCGCCCCGGAATTGACAGTGCATTCGTCTCGCCACCTTGAACCCCATGACGCCGCGCCCTGGGGTTCCGGAGCGCCGCGTGTCTGCGAACTGATGAGCGGTGGCCGTCCCCCTGCGGCCCCCCTGTCCCCGAATCGGCGCCTGGGCGCCCCCGACCGACATGCAAGAGTCAGTCTAAGGGACCCCGGGACGCCCTCCGTTAGACAGGTGTAGGAACGGGAAGCTTTGCTCAAGGTCCTCGGGTGGAAAAACGCCGCCCGGCACGATAACCGCAGCGGCGTTCGGGGAGGAGGGGTCAGCGGCGACGGCGCCCGAGCACGAACCACCCGGCGGCGGCGGCCAGGAAGCCCACGCCCGCGTACGTCCACAGGTTGGGTCCCGGCTGGGGGGCGGCGACCTGACCGCCAGCGGGCACGCCGCCGTTCACGATCACGTCCGGCCCGTCGAGCGCGTCGGCGACGCTGCTCACCGCCGTGAAGATCAGGGCGTACTTGAGGATGTCGTAGCCGATGCCCCGGCTGCGGTAGTAGCTCTGGGGGTAGGGAAAATAGCGGCCCGGCGAGAGCTGATAGCGGTACGGCCCGCCCGGGGTGGCGCTGTAGGTGATGGCGCTGCGCGGCACGCCCGCCGGGAGACGCACGTTCCTCCACGCGCCGAGCTGGGTGGGTGTCACCCGGGCCGCCGCCGCCCGGTTCGCCGCACTCGTGGGGCCGGACGTGGTGGCGCGCTGGGTGGCGCTCGGCGTGCGGGTGGAGGGGAGGGGGGAGCGCGGCGCGGTGGAGGTGTTGCCCGGCGAGGTGGTGCGGGGGGGCGTGTAACGCGGGACCGGGGCCGGGGCGCGGTAGCGCGGGGCGCTGTACCCGCCCCGGCTGCCGCCGAAGCCGCCGCCGCTGCGGCGCTGCGCGTCGGCCACTCCCGCCGCGAGCGCGAGGGTGGTCAGGAGAAGAGCGGGAAGACGTTTCATCTCCCTATACTACGCGCCGGGAAAGGCGGAAGTTCCCGCCGCAGACACGGTTTTGCCCCGGATGAAGGCCGAGGGAAGGCCCGGCTAGACGGCCCCGCGCGCCTCCCGGGGGTCCCGGGCTTAGACTTGAACCATGCCGTTCGGCGCCGCGTTTTTCTATGGGTTCGGCCAGGTTCAGGAGAATTGGCTCCGGGCCTGACGCCAGCGCTGCCACCCCAGCCACGAGCCGCCCGGAGGAAGTCCCCCCTCCCGGCGGTTTTTCTTCGCTCCCCAGGAAAGGACGAGCCCCCGCCATGACCCACCCCGACCCCCTCATCCAACCTGGCCGCACCGAGAACCTCAACGTCTCGGGCTTCACGCCCCTGGTCACCCCCCGCGCGCTCAAGGCGAGGCTGCCGCTGACCCCGCAGGCCGAGCGCACGGTGCTGGCGGGGCGCCGGGCCGCCCAGGACATCGTGCACGGGCGCGACGACCGCCTGCTCGTGGTGGTGGGGCCGTGTTCCGTCCACGACTTCGATCAGGCCGTCGAGTATGCCGGGCGCCTCGCCGGGCTGCGCGAGCGGGTTGATGACCGCCTGGAGGTCCACATGCGTGTCTACGTGGACAAGCCCCGCACGACGGTGGGCTGGCGCGGCTACCTGATGGACCCCGACATGACGGGGGCGAACGACATCAACAAGGGCCTCGCCATGACCCGCGAACTGATGATCCGCGTCTCCGAACTCGGCCTGCCCGTCGCCACCGAACTGCTCGACCCCTTCGCGCCGCAGTTTCTCTTCGACGCGGTGGCCTGGGCCTGCCTGGGTGCGCGCACCACCGAGTCGCAGACCCACCGGGTGATGGCGAGCGCGGTCAGCGCCCCGATGGGCTTCAAGAACGGCACGGGCGGCGGCCTGAAGCTCGCGGTGGACGCCATCGTGGCGGCGAGCCACCCGCACGCCTTTTTCACCGTGGACGACGACGGGCAGGCCTGCATCGTCCACACCCGCGGCAACCCCGACGGGCACGTGATCCTGCGCGGCGGGCGGAATGGCCCCAACTACGCCCCCCAGTTCGTCGCCGAGGCCGAGGCGCTGATGCGCGCGGCGGGGCTCGACCCGGCGGTGATGGTGGACTGCTCGCACGCCAACAGCGGCAGCGACCACACCCGCCAGGGCCTCGTGTGGCGCGACGTGCTCCACCAGCGCACGCGCGGCCAGGAAACGATCAAGGGCCTGATGGTGGAATCGAACCTCCACCCCGGCAAGCAGGCGATCCCCGCCGACCTCTCGGGGCTTCAACCCGGCGTGAGCGTCACCGACGCCTGCGTGGGCTGGGACGAGACGGAGGCGCTGCTGCTCGAAGCGCACGCGGCGCTGGGGCGGGAGACGGTCAGGGGGTGAGGCGCGCGGGCGGAGAGATTACGAAGCCTCCTGGCGCTCCCTGGGCTTGAGCCTGACTTCCACGTCCATGTCCAGGGCATCGGCGATGCGCCGCAGGGTTTCCATGCCGTGCCCGTGGGAGGTGGGGCTGAGCCAGCGGGACACCAGCGGAGGCTTGATCCCCAGCCGCTCGGCGATCTCGGCGCCCGTCAGGCCCCGCTTGCGCAGCACCCGGCGCAGCTCCAGGCTCACGGGGTCCGGCGTCGGGAGGGTCTGCTTCGGGGGGGCCTCATAGCGTCGCTCGACGGTGGTGCCGGGCGTCTGCCCACGAGCCGCTTCCTGAACGAGGTGGGCGATGGCCCGCGACACATTGAGGCGAAAGCCGATCACCTCGCCGGTTTCGGCGTCGAGGGTGGTGGGCACGTCGTTGAGGCTCACCGTGACGCCCTCACGGCTGGGGAAGGGGTGGGTCATGGGGGTGTCGGGCATAGCTCCTCCTCTCCGTTCGCCATCGCGGTCACGACGATGTAGGAGGTCCCGCGCCAGCCGAAAACACATCGTCCAGGGTGAGGGCGTCGAGGTTGATCTCGTTCTGGGCGTGGACGCTCACGCGCAGCTCGCCGCTGTCCAGGGCCTTCCACACCGCCTCCACCTCCCAGTCCAAGACCCCGGCGGTGGAGAAGTCGAAGCCCCGGACGCCCTGCCATGTTCACTTAAAAGTGAACGCTCTGCGTGACTGCCTCAGCTCCTCGCTCCACCTGTCTCGGAACGGCGCCATTGACCCCCTTTCTTCTCTCCCCGCGCCACCTTCACCTTTCCCCACGTTCCGGCACGGTGACGTGCGGCAGACTGTCGCCATGCGGGTTGGCGTGACAGGTGTGGAGGCAGGCAGAACGGACAAGGCAGGCCGGGAGGGGACGGCCTATGCCTGAGCCCCGCAAAAGTTTCGGCGGGGGCCGCAAGCCGGGCGAGCGCCCCAGCAAGGTGTGTCCGGTCTGCGGCCTGCCCTTCACCTGGCGCAAGAAGTGGGAGCGCGACTGGGAGAACGTGCGGTACTGCTCCGACCGCTGCCGGGCGGCGGCGAAGCGGGGGGCCTCGTGACCGCGCCCGCCTTCTTGCCCGCCTACGGCCTGGTGTGCATGACGGTCGGGCCCGAGGTGCGCTTCCGCACGGTCACCCTGACGAATTACCTCAAGCTCTCGCCCGGGGAGCGCGAGGCCAAGCTCCTCGACCTCTACGCGGACAACCTCTCGCGGGTGCGGCGGGCCGCGGACTTCTGCGCCGCCCGGGGCATCCGGCTCTACCGCCTGAGTTCGAGCCTCTTCCCGATGTTCGACCTGGAGGGAGACGACACCGGGCGGGGGGTCCTCGATCACCTCGCGCTGCCCATGCGGGAGGCCGGTCAGGCTTTTCTGGACGCCGGAATCCGGGTGCTGATGCACCCCGAGCAGTTCATCGTCCTCAATTCCGAGCGCCCCGAGGTCCGCGCCTCCAGCGCCCGCACGCTCGTCGCGCACGCGGACACGCTCGACCGCTTCGGCTTCGAGCGCTCGCCCTGGAACCTGCTGCTGCTGCACGGCGGCAAGGGGGGCCGCGCCGCCGAACTCGCCGCCCTCGTGCCCGACCTGCCCGACGGCGCCCGGCTGCGGCTGGGCTTCGAGAACGACGAGCGCGCCTACGGCCCCCAAGACCTCCTCCCCGTCTGCGAGGCGACCGGCGCGCCCCTCGTCTTCGACGCCCACCACCACGTCGTCCGCGAGAAGCTGGAGGGGCAGGAGGACCCCAGCGTCCGCGAGTGGGTCATGAAGGCCCGCGAGACGTGGCGCCCCCCCGAGTGGCAGGTGGTCCACCTCTCCAACGGCATCGACAGCCCGCAAGACCGCCGCCACAGCCACCTGATCACGGACTTCCCGAGCGCCTACCTCGACGTGCCGTGGATCGAGGTCGAGGCCAAGGGCAAGGAGGAGGCGGTCGCGGCGCTGATGGGGCTGCCCGGGGTGCCGCTGCCGACCGCGGAGGAGCTGACCGTGGACGGCGTGCCCCTGGAGGCGGCCCGGGAATAGGCCAGAGGGGCCGCCTCTCCCGTGTGGCCCGGCTGCGCTACCCTGCGGGGCGTGAATGTCGTCGTCTTCGACCTGGAGACCACCGGCCTGTCGCCCGAGCGCGACGCCATCGTGGAGATCGGGGCGTGGCGCGTCCGCGACGGGCGGGTGCAGGAGGCCGAACGCTTCGAGACGCTCGTCAGGCCGCTGGGGGCGGGGGGCGAGCCGCTGCCCATTCCCTGGCGGGTGCAGCGCATTCACGGCATCAGCGACGAGATGGTGCGGGACGCGCCGCACCCCGCCGACGCGCTGCCCGAGTTCCTCAGCTTCGTGGGCGACTCGCCCGTGGTCGCGCACAACATCGGCTTCGACCGGGGCTTCATGCGCGCCGCCGCGGGTCGCCACGGCCTGACCTGGGCGCCCCCCGCCGAACACTGCACCATGCGGCTCTCCCGCCAGGCCTTCCCCGGCGAGCGGTCCCACAACCTCGACGTGCTCGCCCAGCGCCTCGACCTCGGCTTCGCGCGCGGCGGTCGCCACCGCTCTCTGAGCGACGCGCGGGTCACCGCCGAGGCCTTCGTCCGCCTGATGGAGCGGCTGAGGGCTCAGGGGTGAGGGGTGAGGTCGGGCCGGGGCGGACCGCCTACGGTTTCACGGCGGCGGGTGCCCCATGGCCCTTCGGCACGAAGACGATGGCGTTGGGCACGGGCCGACTCCAGACGGTGTTGAGGTAGCCGCCCAGCCCCCCGTAACCCCCCGTCAGGTAGGCGGTCGCGCTGCTGCCGCTGTCGAGCCGCACGGCGTCGCGCACCCCGGCGGCGGCGAGCGCGGCGGCAAAGGCTTCGGGCGACCCGTGTTCGAGGTAGGCGATGGTGGGCTGCCCCGCCATCACCCCGAAGGCGACCTGCCGGGTGGGCCGCCAGACGCCCGCCCGCGTGTCGAACTGCTCGCGCCCCGGGTTGACGACCACCCGTCCCTCCCGCACGAGGAGGGGCCCGGCGCTCAGGGCGTCTTGCGCCGTCGTCCAGGGGGCGTCGGTCGCCTGCCAGTTCAGGGTGGGGCTCAGGGGCTCGCCCACCCCGCGCGGGAGTTGCGGGAAACGGGCCGGGTCGAAGGTGAAGGCGAGCGTTGCGCCGGAGGGCACGTTGCGCCCGGAGACCACCCGTGAGACCGCCGCCGCCCCCGGCGTGAGGTACAGGGTGGTGAGCCCCTCGGCGCCCACGGCGGTGTGCCCGTCTCCCACGAAGGCCGTGAGCAGCTCGGGCCGCACCTTCGCCCCGACGCTATTCACGGTGACGGTGCCGAAAGCGCCGCTCAGCACGTAGCGCGGGCGCGGGTAGCCGAAGAAGGTCCCCCCCTGCGCCGTGAAGCCCACCGTCGCCCGCCGCTCCAGGCTGGGGGCCGTCATCAGCCCGCCCACCGCCACCAGATCGACGGGCAGGTGGCTCGCCGGGTCGAAATACCCGCCGTTCACCCCCGCCACGCCGCCCGCCGCCTTCACGAGGGCGGCCACGTCGCGCGCCGCGCCCAGCGGGGCCGTCACCACCCGCGGCTGGAAACGGGCGGGATCGAAGCTCAGCAGATGCAGCGTTCCGCGCGCCCGGTACGTCACGCCCTCCGGCAGCCCCTCGGGGTCGATGGGCGGCGGCACGCGGGGGTCGGTGTGGGTCGTCGTGTCGATCACCACACGCGGGGGGTCTTCCAGCGTGAACACCTCGGTCGTGCCGCCGCCGGTTCTCAGGCGCACGGTCGTCCGGGCCGTCCTCGTGCCCGCCGGGCCGCCCACCACGCCGGGCTCGACGCCGAGCAGGTCTCCGCTCTCCAGCGTCTGCGAGGACGGGCTCGACGTGACCCCCGGCAGCACCACGCTCAGCCCGGCGCCCTCCCGCGTGATCTGGTGGGGCGCCTCGCCGCTGAGTTCGAGCACCACCCGCTGCACCTCCACCGTGCGGTGCAGCGTCCGGCTCACCCGCACCGTGTCGAGGTTCGCCACCGAGGCCGGGGGCGGGAGGGCCGGCGCCGGGGGAGGAGAGACGGTGGGCGGCGTCGCCGGGACGGAAGGGGTGGGCAGCGGCGCGGCGGGGGTGGAGGGCGCGGGCGTTCCCGGGGCGGGGGGGCGGGAGAGCGGCGGGGAGGGGAAGAGGGGAGATCTCGGGGGGCGCCGGATCATTAAAAAAAAAAAAAAAAGAGAGATAGGCGTAGAAGTGATACAA
>NZ_PNOR01000036.1 GCF_002869765.1 Deinococcus planocerae
GATAGGGCAGCAGGAAATGGTACGTCTCGTCGTCCACGTCACTCGGATAGCCTTGCCGGACCATTCCTCATTCTGCTAGCCCCAGAGTCCGCGCCTTCAACTTGGATTGCCTTCTATCCAGCCTCTAAGGCAGCGCACTCACCTCCACACCGATCTCCGATCCTGGCAGAACAACAGCCTTGCCAGCCGGTTGCCTCGCTGGCTTACATCCGCCTCGAACCGCGAGGCTGTGCTATCCGCCCTCCAGAAATTGCGGCGTAAAGGCGTCCAGGAAAGCAACAACCGCCAGACCACGTGTTAGTTCGACCCATCCTTGTGCCCGCCACAGCATCCGACCGACCACGGGAGCGGGGCCGGTGCTTTTCCAGCGCCGATCACCGGGGGAGGGAGGAGGCGAGGACGGGCCTCCCGTGGCCGCCCCTGCTGGGAATTGGCCTTACCAGATGAATAGAGTTATCGCGCTTTACTGGATTCCTGTTGGTCGTTTGGCTTCCGCACACCGAAAGGATGACCGGTCAGCATGGCGGAGAGGGCGTTGACCAGGAACGCCCCGAGCGTGAAGAGGAGGCTGTTGCGAAAACGACGTGATTTCGGAGTCTGAGTCATCTGCAAGCCAGCATACGACCGCGACCCGGAAAAACCATTGAAAGGAAATGACCACTTGGTCTCTTGTCTAACCCAGTTTGGAGCAAGTCTCCGAACGCCATTGGCGTCCTCTCCCCTCCCCCGGCCTGAGACGGGTGCCGAACCCAAACGCGGAGCGCAGGCAGGGCCGTGCGGAGTTCCGGATGAGGACCGCTTGCGGGTAGTGAAGACGCGCGGGCCATTCGGACGCGGCGGGACGCCGACCTGAAGGCTCCACCTCTGGTGGGGCTTCACGAGATACACGGGGGGCAGAATTGGCTCTGCCAGCAGCAGGTCTCGTCCTCCCACTCCACGTGCCTCCGCTACAGAACTTGGCGCGAAGTGGGAGCGGGTCCCCTGAGGCCACAGGTCCGCATGGATACGGACTCCCGGAACAACAGCCCTACAAGGGTCCAGCCCTCTGCCGTGTTGAATATCCACATGTTCATCCATCTGTGTTTTTATCCATATGAATAGCCATCATTCTCGACTTTTGAGAGGTGGTATGTCTATCCACCCAGACTCTTGCACTTCTACACCCCCACACGCTTGGCAGTTCAGGCATTCAAACGCCCAACCTTCTGGACGTCTGGTAGGATGACGGCATGATCGTGACGGTCGCTGGCTACAAGGGCGGGGTGGGTAAGACCACCACTGCGGTTCATCTTGCGGCGTATCTCAACCACCGGGGACCGACGCTGCTCGTCGACGGTGACCTCAACCGCAGCGCCACCCTGTGGAGCCGCAACGGGGGAGACGTCCTGCCCTTCAAGGTGGTGCCCGAGCAACAGCTCGCGCGCTTCGCCCGGCAGTTCGAGCACATCGTGATCGACACGGCCGCACGGCCCTCCAGCGACGAGCTGCGCGACCTCGCGGGCGGCTGTGATCTGCTGGTGTTGCCCACCAATCCCGAGGCGATGAGCCTCGACGCGATGCTGCAAACCACCAAGGGCCTTCAGAGCATCGGCGCGGACGGTCACAACTACCGGGTGCTGCTCACGCTCGTGCCGCCCCGGCCTGCCACGGACGGCGAGGCGGCGCGTGCCCTGCTGAAGGAAGTGGGCCTCCCGATGTTCCGGGCGGAGGTCCGGCGCACGTCCGCCTTCACCAACGCGAGCGCTGCGGGCGTCCTCGTGCGCGACGTGCGCAGCAAGGGTGGGCGACTCGGATGGATGGACTACGAACACGTCGGCGACGAGCTGATGAAGGTGGTGGACGCATGACCAAGAGCAAATTCTCTGGACTTGCAGACCTGCACCGGGACCGCACAAACGAGGAGCCTGAAGCGGAGGCTCTAGTCTCTGCTACCCCGCCCCCGGCCCCAGTCTCGGCGCGGCAGGGGAGGGCACGGGGCAAGAGTTCTTCGGGCGAGTACCAGAAAACGACCATTCTGCTGCACTCGGACGTGTATCACGCGGTGCAGACCAAGCTCCTGTCCACCAACCGCGGCAAGGCCGTGGCAGACAAAAAAGACATGAGCGACGTGGTGAACGACCTGCTGAGGGCCTGGAGCAAGAAAGCAGACGTATGAACATCTATATGGATAGGTGGAGGGAGGCTCAGGCGTATGTACGGCCAAACGCCGCGCCGGGAGGTGCCGGGCACCGTCGCGCACACCGCTCCCGGGGGAGGGGAGACCTGGTAGCTGGTTGCGGAGGCCTCCACACGTGCTAGTCACCCCCCTCGAAGAAAGCGACACGCTGGAAATGAAGCGCGAGTGGTCGGGGCGCATGAAAGGGCTCGAAGACCTGGCCGCCTTTGCCAATACTCACGGCGGCACCCTGGTGATCGGGGTGGACGACGATGGGGAGACGGTGTTCGGCTTCGACCCGAGCGACGGAGAGCTGCGCGCCCTGCTCGCGGAAGTCGTCGACCAACTTCGCCTCACGCCTGAGGTGCGGCGGGTACCCACACCGGAGGGCCGCCGCGTCGTCACGCTCGCCGTCCGGCCCGCGCCGACCCTGGTGGCTTACCGGGGCCGCTACCTCACCCGGGTAGGCAGCACCAACCGCGACATGACGCCCGACGAGGTGGCCCGGCGCGCCCTCGACCTCAGCGGCCAGTCGTGGGACGCCCTGCCCGGCCCGACGACGTTTCCCCCCGGCCGGGAGCATCCAGAGTTGCAGCCCAGCGCCGTGAGCGCGTTCCTGCGGCTCGCCCGGCGGCGCCTGCCCCACGCCTCCCCCGACGACTCTCCGCGGGAGGTGCTGGAGCACCTGCGCCTCGTGCGCGAGGACCGCCCGAACCGCGCGGCCTACCTGCTGTTCGGGCGCCGCCCACAGGACGTAGCCAGCGGAGCGGTGGTGCAGGTCGCACACTTCAAGGAAGGACGTCTGTTGAATGACCGCACGCTGGAGGGCACCGTGCTCCAGCAACTGCAAGACACGCTCGACACGCTGCGCTCCTATCTCGGTGTGGGCTACCAGGTCGGCGACCGGGCCGCCATCGAGGGTGATCCGTCGCTGAGCCTGCTGGAGCGCCTGCAACGCGCCGAGCAGTGGCCGTACCCGCTGGAGGCGTTGCGCGAGGCGCTCGTCAACGCCCTGATTCACCGGGAATACACGCGCTCCGACCGCATTCAAGTGCGGGTGTTCGAGAACGAACTCGACGTGTGGAGCCCAGGCGGCCTGCCCGCGGGCCTCACCATCGAGACCCTGCGGGATGAGCGCCACCCGTCCCGATTGCGCAACCCGCACGTCGCCGAGGCGTTCTACCTGATGGACCTCGTCGAACGCTGGGGCACGGGAACCACCCGGATGGTCCGCGCCTGCCGGGAGCGGGGGTTGCCCGAGCCGGTCTTCGCGGAGGACAGCGGTGGGGTGCGCGTGACCTTTCGGCATGCTCCGGCGCAGGGTCAGCAGGGCCTCAACGCCCGGCAGCTTCAGGCCCTCGCCTACGTTCGGGAGCGGGGGAGCATCACGAATACCGAGTACCGCACCCTGACGGGCGCGAGTGACCGCACCGCCTCACAAGACCTCAGGGCGCTGCTCGACGCCAGGCTGTTGCGCCGCGAAGGACAGGGACGGGGCACCCGGTATCGCCTCGACGACCCGTCCAACCCGCAGTAATGTCGCCAGGAACCCGCAATCCCGCATGCGGGATTGCGGGTTAGCACGGTTGTGTACCCAACACCTGGGGCGAAACAGCTAAGCCGTCTCGCCCGCTCGGCTTCCGCTTCCCTCAACCACCACCGCTCCCTGGTCAAATCATCAGGTATAAGGCGACTTATGCCTGACGTTGACTCTGTGGGGAAGCTGGCCGTCTACCGGGGGGACCTCCTGGCCTTAAGTCGGGAGTGGACGGGCCTGCATGACGAGGAACTCCGGCGGCGGGCGGTCCGGGCGGCAGGGGAGAGGGACGTGGCGGCCCTGGTCCGTCTGACGACCGCGTACCTGGCACACGCCGGTGGGTCGGGGGTGCTGACCAGCCAACACACGGTGGTGGCCTACCAACGCGGGGTCCGGCAGTTCCTGGCTTGGGCGAACGGGCAGGCGGTCAACCTCCTGCGTCCCGGGCGCCACGACGGGCAGAGTTACGTGAACGGGTTGCTCGCGGCCGGACGGGCGCCCGCCGGGGTCTCGCAACGGGTGGCCGCCGCCGCCGCCCTCTACCGGGCCTTGCGCTGGGCGGGGGCCTGCGACGTGACTCCCTTTCAGGACGTGCGGGTGCCTCAGGACAAGACGCCGGGCATCGTGAAGCGGCCACCCTATTCCGAGGACGAGATGCACGACGTGCTGCGAGTGGCCGATACCCAGGCCCGCTTCCTGCTGCTGCTCTGTGCTCACGGCGGCCTACGAATCAGCGAAGCGCTGGCCTTGAGGTGGGAGGAGTTGGACGAGAGCGCCCGGCGCCTGCACGTCACCCTGGGCAAGGGCCGCAGGCAGCGGGTGGTGGCGCTGAGCACCTCTCTGGCACGGGCGGCACGGGACTACCGGGCGGAGTACGGGCCTGGCGGCAGGGAACATCTGGACGGCAACCGCACCACGGGCCCGGACCGGGTGTTCCGCTTCTCGGACACGGAGACGGCGCGCTACCACCTGGGCAAGGCGTTCCGGGCAGCGGGGGTGAGGTTCCGGGGCTTTCACCCGGGGCGCAAATACGCGGGCACCCGGCTGCTGGGGCAGGTCAAGGACTTCGGACGGGTCGCGGCCCACCTCGGGCATGAGAGCGTGGACACCACCCGGCGTGGTTATGCGGCCCTCCCTGTTGACGATCTGAAAAATGACCTGATCGGGTGGTGAGGGTGTTCTGATCCCACCTAGAAATGGCGAGACAAGGCCTTTTTTCGTGTAGGCGATCTCCTCGCAGGACTCCCTACTTGGGGAGCGGACAAGATCCGATACTGGTAGCGAGTTCAGGGATGCACACTGGGCCATGAGCCTGCGTCCTGAACCCCTCGGCGAGATTCTCGAAGACACCGCTCGCGTGGCCTGTGGGGCACTCCCCACAGGCCACGCCATCATGCGGCTTTGTGACGCATTGTTTCCCTCAACCAGCGCAGGCGGGCGGCCCTTTACCTGGTTTTGACGGGAAGCTGAAGGTATGAGGCGCGAGGTCCACCCGTGTGGATGACGTGCTGCCCGCTGTTCTGCGCCACGTAGTCACGGACCCCCGGCATCATCGGTCCCTGCGGTCGCTGCGCGCTGATGACCCGCCTCTTCCGGCGCCGTCAGGGCCCACACCCACCACGCCACCCCCCAGGCGGAGTGAGGTGCCCCCCCGACCTGGCCCGGCGGAACGACGGTGACAGGAGCAGCGGACGAGACGGGAAGGAGAAGCGCGGTCAGGAGGACGAGGGCAGAACGCATCCCACCGAACCTAGCGGACGCTCCAGGACCGGTGGGCTGAAGTTATCTCCGGTCTGGTCGACCTGAAGGGGGGGAGGGGACCACCGGCGGTTTTTCAGGCTCAGCGTTCGTCGCCGGAACGCAATCGCCTACGCAGCGCCTCGACAAATTCGTTCCACTCGCCCCGGGCCCGCGCTGCCGTCGCCCGGCGGGAGAGGTCCGTCGCCAGAAGGGTCCCCGCGACCGCCTGCGCCTCCAGCCGCGCGAGGTCCTCGGCACTCAACACCCGGCGGAGCATCAGCAGCAGGGCGCCGCGTTCCTCCCGCCACTGCTCGGCGGGGGGCAGCCGGGAGGTCGCCTCGCGCTGGGCCGCGACCGCCCGTTCGGCCTCGCGCTCGGCCTGCTGCTGCCGCTCCAGAACCGCGGAAGCGTGCGCCGCCTGAATCCCGGGATCGGTCGGGCTGCTGGGCTCGAACTCGTACTTCGCCCGGTTCACCAGGAAGTCGGCCAGGAGACCCCCCGGATTGCGAATCGGAGTGCCCCCCGCCAGTCGGCGATAGCGCAGGAACTCCACGGCCTCGTGGATGCGGTCGGCGTGGTCACGGGCGAGCTGCACCGCCCGGGGCCCCCCCACGCCCTGCTCGCGCAGCAGCCGGACCAGCCCGGGGTCGGGATCCGCCTTCGTCACGTACAGGTATTCCAGCACTGTCGCCTGCCCGCGCCCCGTCATCCGGAGGTCACTCAGGTAGTTGTTGGCGATCAACTCCTCGTGGGCGGGCTCCAGGGCCCGGCGAATCTTGTCGGTGTCGGTACTGCTGATCCCGCAGGCAGCCCGCCAGTCCATCAGGTTGACGGTGAGAGACGACCGGATGCTGCCCTCGTCGTCGTACCGGTGCGCCTCCGACAACCGGTAGAGGGCGCGCGAGGGAGGTTGCTCCAGACGCTCGAGCACCGTGCGGTTCAGGGGGTGCATGAATCCGGCCCGCAGGCTCTCGGCAACGGGTGTGCCCAGCCGCACGCTGAGGGTGCTGTCTGGCACCAGCTCCGGTGGGTCGCTGACGCTCTCCTGGTCCCAAAAGCGAATCTGGTCGACCACCCGAAAGGCGTCGTTGAAACGCACGGCACTGCCGTCGGGCCGTCGCCAGCCCTCGCTGACGATGAAGCCGGTGGACCAGATGCGCAGCAGGCCCTCGCGCATCCGGTGGAAGGCCCGGCCATTCTTAGTCATCAGCGAGGCCTCGCGCAGGGCATTCGCGCTGGTGTGCACCCAGTTGTCCTCGGGGGCCCCCTGCTGGAGAAACAGTTGCTGCAACCCCAGCACCAGGTCCGCGTCGGCCCCATGCGGGCGGCCCCGGCTGGAATCCCCCTGCACCCGGACGGCGCGGCCCCCGATCACGAACGCGGACTGCCAGCTCGACGACTCACCCAGGCGGGCCTGAATGCTGAACAGGCCGAGCCGGTCGAGGTTTCGCTCGATCTGGGGGGTCGTGGGCCTGAGGCGTTTTCTGTTCATGTTGTTTTTTACTTCTTTAAAGATAAAAGAAAACAACAACAGGGAAGGGCCCTCCCGGCGTCCTGGACGCTGTTTTCACGCCATTTCCCCCCCAAGGTATCCCAGGAGCCCGGTCATTTCCCCCAAAGGTATCCCAGAAGGAAGCCCTCTTTCCCCCGAAGGTGTCTCACCTCCCGGGTTTTGAATAGGAGGATGCTAAACGTGTCTGAGACGGGGAAAATTCGCTTCCCCCAAAGGTGTCCCAGCTTGGCGCTCCCTCCTTCCCCCAAAGGTATCCCAGTCGAGGGGGGCTTTTCCCCCGGAAGTATCCCAGGTGGATCTGGCCTGTCTGGGCGTGAGTTTTCCCGACTGGAACGGGATTTCTCAACACCCTGGCGCGGCCCTCCCCCAAAAGTGTCCCACCTTCAGGGAGGTTGGAAGAACGCCTGCCTGGCCTGGCTGTTGACGGGATCGCACTGGGGCGCAACGACGAGGCCAGTGTCATGCGGAGGACTCCTCTGTGCCGTGCTCAGGTGTCCCGCGTGGGCCTTGCCCTGAGAGACGGAGGCACATGCTTTCTCAGAAGGACAGTTCGACTTCCCCACGTCCGCCACGCCGTGTCGTCTGACCTGGCCGCCTGAGGGCCGAGGAGGACTGGTGGGCAGGATTCGCGTGACTCCCGCACCTTCCTGAGGCACCGCCCTCTGACACCGCTGACGTAGCGATACCGGGAGATCACCTTACACAGCTCGTGATGGGTTCACCCGACGCGTCCTACTAGGGGCTGAGACAAGATGCAGAAATTTTAGTACGCTAACAAAAAAGAGCGGCTGGGCCGCTCTTTTTTAGCTAGGGGTGACCGCCCAGGGCCCGGAGGTAGCTCTCGCCCATGTTGCGCGCGCTGGTCTCGGCGTAGATCTGGGTGGTGGCAATGCGCTTGTGGCGTAGAAACTTCTGCACCTGATCGAGCGGCATTCCGGCGTCCAGCAGCAAGGTAGCGACGCTTGCGCGCAAGCGGTGAGGCGTGACCCGCTTCTCGATGCCTGCCCGGTGGGCCACGTCGCGCACCATCAGTTGAACAGCTCGTGGCGTGTAGCGATCATGCCGGTTGCTCTCGAACACATAGCCGGTGCGGCGCCCAGCCAGATGGGTTCGCAACTTCTGCGCCAGGGCAGGCAGGATCGGCACGTACCCGTCGCTGCCCCCCTTCGCGTGCGCGATGTACACCTGGGGTGGGTCCAGCGCCAGGTGCAGGTCCTCCACCCGCAAGTTGACGAACTCGGAGACCCGAGCCCCGGTGTAGAACAATGTCTTGACCATCAGGCCCGAGCTACTGGCCCGGCGGTACGCGGTCTCGATCAACCGCTCGATCTCCTGCCGGTCAAGGCGGTCCACCGTCCGCCTCCGCTCCCTGGGAGCAGAAAGCCCGAGTTCGCGCCGCACGTCCTGGACCACGTGTTTGGTCTGGTCATAGGTCAGATGGTGTTTGCGCCACAGCTTGACGGTCTCCCGCACCACCTCGCGCAGGGAGTTCGCGTTCTCGATTTGACCGCGAAGTTCAGCCTCTTTTCCCTCTGACAGCGGTGGCCGGATCAGTTGAGGGAGTAGGGTGTGGTATGCGAGGGCGAGCGTACAGCCTGGACTTGCGGGAACGGATCGTGCGTGCGGTGCAACAAGGAATGAGACAACAGCAGGCTGCGCAGCACTTCACGGTGAGCGTGGCAAGCGTGGAGCGATATGTGCGGCTGGATCGAGAGGGCCGGGGGCTACGCCCTCGGCCCCGTCCCGGACGGTCGGTGAGTGTGATTCCACCCGAGGAACACGAGGCGCTGCGGGCACAACTTCAGCAACACCCGGACCTCACGTTGGCCGAACATGCGGCGTTATGGCGTGAGCACCACAAGGTAGCGTCGGCCAGCACGCTGGTCCGCCGCTTCAAGACCTTACGACTGACGAGAAAAAAAGACATTGGCCGCCGCTGAGCGGGATGAGGCGTGGCGAGCCCAGTTCGTCGCCGACCTGGCCCATGTCGTGCCGAGTGACCTGCTGTACCTGGACGAGAGCGGATTTCAAACCAACATGACCCGCACTCATGCCCGTTGCCCCCGAGGGCAACGGGCCATCGACATCGTTCCTCGGAACCGAGGCAAGAATCTGACCTTGCTCTGTGCGCTGACACTCGCAGGTTCGACCGCCCCGCTGGTGGTCGAGGGCGGTGTCAACGGCAGCGTGGTTATCACGTACGTGCGCGAGGTGCTCGTCCCCGTGCTGCGCCCTGGGCAGGTCGTCGTGTTGGACAACCTTGGGGCGCACCTGCGCCCCAAAGTCCGTGAGTTGGTCGAGGCCACAGGAGCCTTGTTGGTCTACCTCCCGCCCTACTCGCCCGACCTGAACCCCATTGAGTTCATGTTCTCCAAACTCAAGGCCGCCCTGCGTGCCCTTGCCGCCAGGACTCGGGAGGGCGTTCTTGACGCGCTCCGCCACGCCTTAGACGCGGTGACCCTCTCCGACGCCCAGGGCTGGTTTCAGCAGGTTCTCAACCTTCAACTCTTCCGGTGACCGCTGTGATTCTCCTCGCTGCATCCCTCAGCGTAGGCCCAACTTCTTCGGAGTATCGCTCTTGAGCGAACTCTTCAGCCTCGCATGGAAAGACACAAACTTGAAAGGGAGGAGAACGCCCTCTTGGGCGTCCTCCGTCCATCATCAACCCTGTTGAGGCGGTCAAGCTGAGGGTGCTTCGGTGTTCCGCAGTTTCTGGAAGGCGAACCCCAGCGCGGCCAGGGCTGCCAGCCCCAGCAGGGCCCAGGGGCCGACGGTCCCGAGGCTGTCGGCGAGGGTTCCCAGGGGGTTCGCCAGCCCCACCCGGTCGCCCAGCCAGCCCAGCGACGCCAGGACGGCGAGTGACGCCCCGACCACGCGTACCGGGGGATACAGCCTCGTTTGCGCCAGCAGGATCAGCCAGGGCATCGTCACCGCGATCACCAGCAGTTGCATCGCCTCGATCCCCAGGTTGAAGCCCAGCAGGCTCAGCGCCGTCTGCCACGGGCTGAGGTTCAGCTCCGCCAGCGTGTACGAGAAGGCCAACCCGTGGATCAACCCGAAGCCCCCGGCCACGACCATCTCTCGCCCGGGGAAGATCGGGCGCAGGGCGTGGACCGCCGACACCAGGATCGACACGGCGATCAGGGCCTCGATGGGCTGATCCGGCACGTTCACCACCCGCAGGGTCCCCAGCAGCAGGGTCAGGGAGTGGCCGACCGTGAAGGCCGTGGTGATCTTGACGATGTTCAGCAGCGAGCGCCGGGTCCCGCCAAAGGGCCCCCAGTGCGGACGGCGATTCATCACGGCGAGGAGCGGGGCGGGGAGCAGCAGGGTCAGCAGGAACAGGAGGTGATCGGTTCCTTCGGCGATATGGGTCATGCCTAGCCGGAAGATGCCCACGAAGCCTTGCCACGCGCTGCCGCCCGCCTGGTTCACCTCAAGGGGAGGCACTGTGCCTGTGCGCGTGTCGGTGCGGATCACGCCGACCTGGACCGGGTGCTCGCCGTGCAGGCCCTGTTCCCAGTCCTGCCGGATCGAGACCAGGATGCTGTGGGTGACGACCTGATGCACGATGGCGTCGTACTTCAGGGTGAAGGTGCGGGTGCTCGCTCCGGCGGGCGGCGTGAGTCGCACGGGCACCACGAACTCCTGGTAGGGGCCGGTCATGGTCTGCTCGGCCTGGGTCAGCGTCGGCGTTCCCACGCTGACCGTCCACGCCTGCCCAGAGGGCGTGGCGGCGGCGAGGTGCTTCAGGAGGTATGCCCGGAGCTGAGGACCGTACTGCTCCAGGGCCGCCGAGTTGCCGAGCAAGTTCCAGCGGGTCGCCAGTTGCAGTTCGTTCAGGGGCAGAGCCAGTTCCGCTGTGACAGAACTCGTGTGCAGGTCAAGCTGCATGGTCGTGGTCGGCATGGGATGTGCCGCCGCCTGCTCTGGGAGCAGGGCGAAGACCAACGCGAGCAGCCAGGTCAGCAGGGAGGATCGGGGCAGGGTCAAGGGGATACCTCGGGGTCAGGAGAAACCAGAGAAACGGGAAGACAGCTTGACACAGCCGTCTTCCCCACCTGGTCACGTCGGGTTCAGAAGGAGTAGCTGGCGCCGTAATCGCGGGTGTGGTCGCGCCAGACCGAGTGGTAGTGAATCTGGTCGCGGTACACCACGCCGGTCTGACACACGAACTCGATCCACGCGCTCGGCCCGTCGATGCGCACGTAATCGGTGTTGTTGGTGAGTGTCGAGTTGCCCGAGAAGGCGATGTACGTGCTGTCCAGTTCGTTCTCGTAGATCTTCAGGAGCGCGGCGGCGGTGGTGTCGTCCACGTCCTGCACCCAGGGCTTCATGGCGGCGAGCACGAGCGCTTTCTGCGTCGTGCTGAGGGTGCTGACCGCGAGCCCTTGCTTGGTGGCCGGGAACTGGCCGTCCTCCCCCGGCCCCAGGAGCACGTCACTAAAGGTCTGCGAGAGCTTGGCGCTGGCGAGCTGCGTGGAACTGAGGCCCGCGAGCATGGCGGCCATCGCGGTCTGCTCCTGGTACAGCGGCGCGTAGGTCGTGGTGCTGCCGCTGGTCCCCGGGGCCGTGCAGTTGTTGGCCGTGGTCGTGGTCCCCGTGACCGACCAGCACTTGGGCTCCACGCCCTCGAACATGGGCGTTGCGCCCGTCACGGCCCCGGCGTTGTAGGTGATGTTGACGGCGAGGTGGTGGCCGCCGAACTGAAGCTGCCACTGCCCCGTCGTGCTGGGCGTGTTCAGGAAGGCGAGGAAGTAGGTTCCGGAACTGTACCCGCCGCCGCCCGGCCCACCGCCGCTGTTGCCCGCCGATCCCAGCACGTCGTCGGCGGCGCGAATCTGCATGGCCTCGTCGTAGCCCTCGTTCGTGGTGGTGCCCATCGCGGCCTTCACGACCGCTTGCGCGGCGGCGAGCTGGGTCGCGCTCAGGGTGCTGAACTGGATGCCGTTGCGGCAGTTCGACCCACAGGGCAGGTTCGACCACTGGATGGCCTCGGCCTGGGTGCGGGTCAGCACGACGCTCGCCTGCTGGCTGGTGCTGAGGGTGGCGAGGAAGGCGTTGGCGGCGGTGACCACCTCGGCCGTCGTGCCGGTGCTGATCGGGTCGCCGCCCGTCCCGGTGTCCGTGCCACCCCCCGTCCCGGTGTCGGTGGTGCCGCATCCGGCAAGCAGCAGGGCGAGACTGAGGGGAACGGCAAACAGAGCTTTCTTCATACAGCACTTCTTGCAGAGGAGGGGAAGTTCAGAACGTGTACTCGCCGCCGTAGTCGCGGGTATGGTCGCGCCAGATGGTGTGGTAGTGAATCTGCGAGCGGTACACGACGCCGTTCTGGCACGCGAACTCGATCCACACGCTCGGCCCGTCGATGCGCGCGTAGTCGGCGTTCTTCGTCAGCGTGGGGTTGCCGGAGTAAGAGATGTACGTCTGGTCCAGTTCCTTCTCGTACACGGCCAGGAGCCGGGCGGCGGTGGCGTCGTCGGCGTCCCGCACCCAGGGCCGGATCGCGGCGAGCACGCGGGCCTTCTGCGCGGCGCTCAAGGTGCCGACCCGCACGCCCACCTTCGTCTCCGGGAACTTCCCGTCCTGATTCGGCCCCAGCAGCACGTCGCTGAAGGTCTGGGAGAGCTTGGCGGCGGCGAGCTGCTGGGCGCTGAGCCCCGCGAGCATGGCGGCCATCGTGTCGTGTTCGCCCTTCATCGGCGCGTAGGTCTTGCCGTTCGCCGTCCAGACCTTGGGTTCCACACCCGTGAACTTCGGGGTCGCGCCCGCGACCTGCCCGGCCTTGTAGGTAATGTTGAACGCGAGGTGGTGGCCGCCGAACTGGAGTTGCCACGTGCCCGTGGTGCTGGGTGTGCCCAGGAAGGCGAGGGAGTACAGGCCGTTGCCGTAGTCGTTCCCGGTCAGGCCACCCGCCGGGAATCCACCGGCGGGCGGTGTCCCGTTCGGTGCCCCCGCCGGGGGCGTTCCCGACGGCGGCCCGCCTGCGGGGGCCGTCCCGGTGGCTCCGGCGGGCGGGGTTCCCCCACCCCCGACGCCGTTCGTGTTGCCCGAGATATTGAGCACGTCGTCGGCGAGGCGAAGCTGCAACGCCTCGCTGTAGCCTTCGTCCGCCGCCGAGCCCGTCGCGGCCCGCACGACGGCGAGGGCGGCGTCCCGCTGGGTGCTGCTCAGGTCCCCGAGCGCGACGCCGTTGCGGGGCACGATGGCGACGGGCAGGTTCGACCACTTGATCGCGTTCGCCTCCGTCGCGGGCAGGAGGACCTTGGCCCGTTGCGCCGCGCTGAGCGTGCCGAGGAAGGTGTTGGCTGCGCACACCACCTGGGCGGTCTGGGTAGGAAGCCCCGCGCACCTCGCCGGGAGGGTGACGTTCTGGCCCGTGAGGCGCAGGCCCGTGGTGGTGACGGTGCCGCCCGCCTGAAGGGTGGCGGTCGCCTTGGCGGTCGGCTCGGCCCCCCCGGCGAGGGCGGTGCTGGCGAGATAGGCGCCAAGCGCCGCCGTCGGGATGAGGAGAGCCAGGGTGAGGGAACGTTTCATGGTGCCTCCTGGGAGCGGAAGAGGGCGAGGAGCGCGACTGACGCTGGGCAGTCGGCCTCACAATGACAGGCAAACTGTCGAGGGGAAGAGCGGGCTTTACGGTCTCTTAAAGTTCAGCTTACAGCGTGCCGGTTGGCGGCACATCCGGCTGATTCAGTTGGCATAACCGTGCAGCACCTTCCCGATCTCCTTGTGGGTGCGCTTCTCCCCATGACTCCGGGCCCGAGCAGTGGCGGGGTTGCTCCGCGCTGGCCCAGCACGATGGGTCAACAAAGGCAAGGGTCTAAACGGACGTTTTCGGGTACTTGGGGCTACAACGCGTGAAGGGGTGCCCGTCGAGGGCGCGTACCGAGCATTACGCGAATAAAGCCTGTCTGGGACGGGCTCTTTCGTTAGCGTACTAAAATTTCTGCATCTTGTCTCAGCCCCTACTAGCACCGAGTTCTGCTGAGCAGTCTCATCCAATTAATAAAAACCTGCGGTGATCCCCAGGGCCTTCCACTTCCGCCTCGGCGTGGGCTTCTGCCCCGTTCTGATGGGTTGTGGGGGTTTGGGTGGGGACGGAGGGGGCGGGGTGTGATGTCCATGTATTTATTTGTCAGTTCCGACCGTGGCAGGTGGGTGTGACCACAACGCTCGTGACGACCTTTTGAAGGATTGGGGGGCGGGCCGCCCTTGCTGCCGAAATCTGCGCTCTCGGTGACCCTTCTTTCCCTACCCTGCCCTGGAGAGTGGTTCGAGTAGTCTGCTGTCTAAACCTCCTTTAGGCGTAGAGGACTGTTGCGGCGGTGTCGGAGTGTGCTGCCGTGAACTGGTGAGATGCCCAGTCTTGGGACCACTTTAGCCAGGTCATCTCTCATAGCCCTTCGCTGGCGCTGCCCTCCGTCTCACGGGTGCCTGAGCACAATCAGCATCGGTTGCGCTCGGCAGACATGCATCCAGATGGAGAAAAACGTTGCCGATAGACACTCCCGAATTCGTGCCTTACCCCCTACCCCCACGCGAGTGGGGAAGACGGATGTGAACCTGGACGCTCTCCTGCTCGTGCGGTTCACCCCCACGCGAGTGGGGGCTACGACAAGATTGACGAGTCCTACCAGATATTGTCTTTGCAGGCCGCGGTCAAGCAGTCTGTTTTTCGAGTCGCGCATACTTCGGATCGTAGGGTCGTCCTGATTGCACCATCGCAAAACCCACGCACAACAGCTTCCGGGCCAGGGCCGTCACCGCCACCTTGCCGGGCTTTCCCTGGTCGCGGAACCGCTGGTAGAAGAGCTTTTTCTTGCTCTAGGTACGCGTGGCCGCCACCGCTGCCAGGTAGACGATCCGCCGCAAACGAGGGTTGCCGATCTTGGAGATCCTACCCCGCTTGTTCCTGGGGTCACACCAGCAGGGGCGCGGAAATGAACGCTCAGCCTCCTACAGATCGTTCCTTGCTGGGCCGAGCCCAGGTAGAGCCGCGAACTCCCCAGCGCGAGCAAGGGCGACGGCACCCACCGCTCCCCCTCTGCCGCTTGACACGAGCTTAACAGCGCCCCCCTAGCCTGCGCGTATGCATAGAACCTTCCTGATCCTGCTGGCCCTGCCCGCCCCAGCCCTCGCCCAGATGGATCACAGCACGATGAACATGACCACGCCTACGACCGGCATGAGCCAGTCGATGGACCTGAGCGCCCTCACCGGCAAAGCCTTCGACCGCGCCTTTCTCTCCATGATGATCCCGCATCACCAGGCCGCCGTCGCCATGAGCCAGGCTGTCCTCGGCACCAGGGACCCCAAGGTCAAGGCCTGGGCAACGGCCATCATCAAAGACCAGAACCGCGAGATCGCCCAGATGAACACCCTGCTGAAGAGCTACGGTGGCGTGGACAGCAAGATGGTGGGCATGATGAAGGCCATGACGGGCGATATGGTGGGCAGCGTTAGAAGCGCCAGCAACAAGGAGCGCGCCTACGTGCAGGGCATGACCCTACACCACGCGGACGCCATCGACATGGCGAACCTCGCCCTCCAGAAGTCGCAGAACCTCAGCGTCCTGAAGCTGGCGCGAGACATCACCCGTGCCCAGGCCGGGGAAATCTACGACTTCAAGGCCTACCTGCTGCGCTGAACGGCTGGAACAGCCTGCCCCACCTCTTCGGTGGGGCCATTGTTTGCCCTGGAGACCCCATGCCCCACGTCCTGATCGTGGACGACGACCCCGCCATTCTCGAAATCCTGCGCGCTTACCTCGCCGCGGAAGGGCATACCGTTCTGGAAGCGGCCGACGGGATTCAAGCCCGCGCCCTGCTTCCCCGTGCCGACCTCGCCATCCTTGACTGGATGCTGCCCGGCGTCTCCGGCTTAGAGTTGGCACGGGAAGCCCGGGCGGCCCGCCTCGACCTGCCCATCCTGATGCTCACCGCCCGAGGGGAAGAAGAGGACAAGCTGCGCGGCCTGGACCTCGGCCTCGACGACTACGTGGTCAAGCCCTTCAGCCCTCGGGAGGTCGTGGCGCGGGTCCGGGCCCTGTTGCGCCGGGTGGGGGTGCGCGAGACCGTCACGAGCGGGGGCCTCCACCTCGACCTGCGGGCGCGGAGCGCCAGCCTGAACGGTCAGCCCCTGGACCTTTCCAAACTGGAGTACGACCTGCTGGCCGCGCTCGCCTCCCATCCCGGCCTGGCGTGGACCCGGGAACGGTTGCTGGAGCGAGTGTGGGGTCAGGACTTCCCCGGCACCGAACGGGTGGTGGATGTGCACGTCACCGGTCTGCGCAAGAAGCTCGGCGACGACGCCGACCGACCCCGCTTCATCGAGACGGTGCGAGGGGTCGGCTACCGTTTCAGGACCGATGCTTGAGGAGGTCCCGTGAAGCTCTACCCCCGCCTGTTCCTCTCGCACCTGCTGGTCATCCTGATCGCCGTCGTGGCCATGCTGGTCCTGACCGAACTGCTGGCCCCCGCCTTCGTGCGTCACCACGTCGAGCAGATGGTGCGGCTGATCGGCCCGGACGGGGCGAGTCTGCGCCCCGACCTGGAACGGGGGATGCGGCGCACCCTCAATTCGGCCCTGTTGGTGTCCCTCCCGCTCGCGCTGCTGGTGGCCGCCCTCACCGCCCTGCTCTCCGCACGGCGGGTCGTCCACAGCGTGACCCTGTTGCGTGACGGGAGCCACGCCATCGCGGCGGGCGAGTATCGGCGGCGTCTTCCCGAGCAAGGAAACGACGAACTGACCGACCTCGCCCGGCACTACAACCGCATGGCCGGGGCGCTGGAACGGGTCGAACAGGGCCGAATAGAACTCATCTCGAATGTCGCGCACGAACTACGCACACCTCTGGCTGCTCTACGCGGGTACGCCGAGGCCTTGAGAGACCGGGTGCTGGGCCCCGAGGTGGCTTCGGATGCCATCGTGCGGGAGACGGCGGCGATGGAGCGGCTGGTGCGGGACCTCAGCCTGGTGTCCCGGGTGGAGGCGGGGGCGGTCGAATTGCACCCCACGGACTTCCACCCAGCGGACCTGCTGAAGTCCGCCCTGGAACGCTTCGAGGGCGCCGCCCAAGACCGGGGCGTCCGCCTGGCCGTGCTGCCGGACGAACCCCTTCCAAACGTCACGGCGGACTTCGAGCGGGCCTCGCAGGTCCTGGCGAACCTGCTCTCGAACGCCCTGCGGCACACCCCAGGCGGCGGACAGGTCACGCTGACCGCCCGTGCGGAAAACGGTCTTGTCACCTTCGGGGTGCGCGACACCGGGAGCGGTATCCCCGGGGAGCACCTGGACCGCATCTTCGAGCGGTTCTACCGGGTGGACCCGGCCCGCACCCGGGGGGAGGGAAGCGGCGTCGGCCTGACCATCGCCAGAGGGCTGGTCGAGCGCATGGGCGGCACGCTGACGGTCACCTCCAGTTCAGAGGGCAGCACCTTCACCTTTACCTTGCTCGCCGCCCACGTGGTCAAACCTCGCCATGTCGCTGGCACTCCTTGACCGGGCGTCAACCACTTCAGGCGCTCATGCTCCCCAGGAGGTGCTGGCAGGCCTGCTCACAGCGGCGGCAGGATTCGGCGCACACCGCGCAGTGCTGCATGTTCATGTCACGGGCGTGCATCTCGCACTCGTTCCCGCAGGCCTGGCAGGCGGCAAGGCAGGCCTGAAGCTGGGCGCGCAGCACGTTCTGGTCCGGCTGGGTGAGGCGGGAGAGGATCCGGCCCGTGGTCCCGCACACATCGGCACAGTCGAGGTTCAGACGAATGCAGTGGACGAGGTGCATCAAATGCCCCTGCTCGCCAAGGCAGGCGTCGGCGCATGAGGTACAGACGCCCTCGCACTCGGAGCAGGCGTCGATGCACTCGGCCAGTGCCCCCTGATCAAAGACGCTGGCGGGGTTGGGGTGGGTTTGGAGCATCCGGGCGGTGTTCTGCGGCATGGTCATTCTCCTGGGAAGAAGGGGCGTGGTGGCCGAAGTGGGGTAACGGCGGACCCACCGTCACCCCACCAGCGTAGGCAGCGCCGTGTTCAGCTTGTGTAAAGTCAGGATGACCCTTGAAGGGCATTGCGTCGTCGTACGTCCGTAAGAACCGCCGCAGGTCGGCGAGGGTCAGGAACGCCCCGCCCTCCGGGGTGGGTGAGCGCGCTCACCAGGCCGGAACACACGTCAGTCAGGCGCTCGCCCCAGGTGGCTTGGTCCACGTCGAGCAGGCCCGTCCCCTCATCCCCCATGTGCAGAACATTGCACAGGCGAAAGTCGCCGTGCAGGTGCGTGCGGGGCAGGGCCAGCTCCTCGGGAAAGGCCGCGTGCAGGCGCGCGGTCACGTCGGGCAGCAACGCGCGGGTCGTCTCCGTCACCGCCAGGGCGAAGCATTCGTCGGCCGCCCGCAAGCCATCGGCGTCCCGGGCGCGATCTGTCCAGGTGACGCGGCGCGCATCAGGTCCACCACGTCGTACGGGGAGCCGGCCAGCACGTCCCGGTGGAAGCGCCCGAAATGACACGAGATGTTCTGGCCGCATTTTGCGGGCGGGGTCGTGGGTCGTGCTGGGGTGAGAGGCGCCGGGGAGTGGTGCTCGCAGGAGGGGAGACACATCACAGGCACCACGCGCAAATTTGAGCGCAAGAAACGGATAGTCCTCGCCTTCCGGCTTGGGTAGCGTGGTGACGAGCAACCCCAGAAGCGAGGTGTCCCCCTTGGTGTCCATCCTCCTGCCCGAGTCCACGTCTGCCGATCCTCGGTGGCTCGCGGTCCTCGCCCGTGACCCCCGTGCGGACGGGACGTTCTGGTACGCGGTTCGCACCACCCATATCTACTGCCGCCCCAGTTGTCCCTCCCGCCACGCCCGGCGCGAGAACGTCACCTTTTACGACACGCCTGCACAGGCCCGCGCCGACGGCTACCGGCCCTGTCTCCGCTGTCAACCCGATGAGGTCAGCGTCCATGAGCAACTCGTCGCGCGAGTGCAACACCTGCTCGACACGGTGTCCCCCACCCCCAGCCTGGGTGAGTTGGCCGCGGCTGTAGGGTTAAGCCCCTTCCACCTGCAACGGGTCTTCAAGCGCGCCACCGGCCTGAGTCCCAAGCAGTACGCCCTGCGGGCCCGCACGGAACGCCTCAAGGGCGAGTTGCGGGACGGGGCGCGCGTGACCCCCGCCCTGTACGAGGCCGGGCACACCTCCTCCCGCACCCTGTACGACCGCGACACCGATCAGCTTGGGATGACCCCGACGGCCTACCGGCGCGGCGGCGCCCACCAGACCATCGGCTATACCCTTACCGACAGTCCCCTGGGCCGGATGCTCGTCGCCGCTACCGCGCGTGGCCTCTGTGCTGTGCGCTTCGGGGAGGACGAGGCCCTGATGAGGGAACTGCGCGCCGAGTATCCACGGGCTGAACTCGTCGAGGATGCCCCGGGTCTCGCGCCCTATCTGGAGGCGCTGCGCGCCCAACTCGCCGGGCGCGCGGCGCCCGCCCTGCCCACCGACCTTCCCGGGACGGAGTTCCAGCGCCGCGTCTGGGAGGCGCTGCGCCGCATTCCCCCCGGCGAGACCCGTTCCTATGCCCAGGTCGCCGAGATGATCGGGGCGCCGACTGCCGTGCGGTCGGTGGCGCGGGCCTGCGCGACCAACCCTGTCGCCCTGGTCGTGCCGTGTCACCGTGTAGTGCGAACAGGCGGCGCGCTGGCGGGCTATCGCTGGGGCATCGAGCGCAAGCGGGCGCTGCTCCAGCAGGAAAGGGCGTTCGCCACCGATTAGCCGGAGCTTCTGGAGCCGGAGGACCGGAAACCCCTCCGAATCTCACCCAGACGCAGGCTCATCCCCATCTTGGAGCTGCCATGCAGATTCAGACCGCCGACCCTTCGCACCTCGACCTCCTGCTGCCCCTGTTCGCGGCCTACCAGCGCTTCTACCGCGCCCAACCCGACGAGGCGCGCAACCGGGCTTTCCTGGCGCGGCTGCTCGCCACGCTGGACCTGGGGGTCCAGTACCTCGCCCTGGGGAATCAGGGGCCGCTCGGTTTCGCCACCCTGTACTTCCCCCTGTCCTCGGTGAGCGCGCAGCCCTCCTGCCTGCTCAATGACCTCTTCGTCATCCCTAAAGCCCGGGGCGCGGGGACAGGCCGGGCGCTGATCGAGCGGGCCCGGCAGCACGCGGCGGAGGCCAGGTACGCGACTCTGCGTTGGCAGACCGAGCAGGCGAACGAGACGGCGCAGCGGCTGTATGACGGGCTGGGCACGACACGCACCGCCTGGTTCACCTACAGCCTGCCCACCGGAGTTTGAGCGCAAGAATCGGATAGCCGCGGGGGGACACGCCCGGGCAGCATGGGGAGCAGGAGAACGCCATGACACCCAGAGACCTGACCGCGCTGCTCGTCCTGTCCGCCCTGTGGGGCGGCTCGTTCCTGTTCATGCGGATCGCCGCACCCGCCCTCGGTCCTGTGCTGCTGATCGAACTGCGCGTTCTGATCGCCGGGCTGGCTCTCCTTGCCTTCGCGCTGGCGACCAGGGCACTCCCTGGGTTTCGTTCGCGCTGGAAACATTTTCTGGTGATCGGGGTCATCAATTCGGCGCTGCCCTTCGTGCTGATTGCCACGGCGGAGTTGCACATCACCGCCTCGCTGGCAGCCACGCTCAATGCCACCACGCCCCTGTTCGGGGTTCTCGCCGCGGCGCTCTGGCTCGGAGAGCGGCTGACGTGGGGCAAAGGGGCAGGGCTGCTGCTCGGCCTGCTGGGCGTCGCCGTCCTGGTCGGTCTGGGGCCGATGGCGCTCACCCCGGTGGTGTGGCTCTCGATAGGGGCCTCGCTGCTGGGCGCGCTGTCCTACGGGGTGGCCGCCGTGTACACGCGGAAGAACATGAGGGGGACGCCCCCCCTCGCGCTGGCGCTGTACAGCCAGCTCCTTGCGGCTGGGGTGTTGCTGCCCGCGGTGCCGTTCACCTGGCCGGATCAGGCCCCGTCGGGCGTGGTGATCGCCTCGGTGCTGGCGCTGGCCCTGCTGTCCACAGCCGTCGCGTACCTGCTGTACTTCGGCCTGATTCAGCGGGTGGGGCCGACCAAGGCGACGATGGTGACGTACCTTTCCCCAGCCTTCGGCATCCTGTGGGGTGTGCTGCTGCTACGGGAACCGCTCAGCGTGTGGACCTTCGTGGGGTTCGGGCTAATCCTGGTGAGCGTGGCCCTGATCACAGGCGTCCGGCCCCAGCGTCCGCCCGCCAACATGCCCACGAAGGCGTGACCCAGAGACCGTCCTGGCTGGCCCCATCTCCGCCGCCGCGTAAGGTCAGCGCCCTGCCCTGAAGCAGGTTGACCTCCCTGACAGATATGTTCGGGCGCTTGTGCGTGGTACGCGAGGTTCCGCCACCTCCTACTCTTGCCGCTTGCTGGGCTGGGGGAGGGGCGGCAACCGGGCGGGGACAGGCGACGACTGAACGATCGAAGTCGTCGTGCTGCCATAGATCAGAAAGCGGTCGAGCAGTCGGTCGAGCTGTTCCATCGACGGCAGGTGAACGCGCAGGATGAAGCAGTCGTCGCCCGTGATGCGGTGACACTCCACCACCTCCGGGATGCGTCTGGCCAGCTCCACAATCTGGGCCAGACGCCCACTGTGCGGACGGACCCGCACGTAGGCACTCAGGGGCAGACCGAACGCACGCGGGTCCAGGTCCAGCCGGTAGCCCCGAATCACCTCCGCCTCCTCCAGCCGACGCACCCGCTCCGTCACCGCGGGTGAGGACATGCCGACCCGGCGTGCCAGTTCCGCCATCGTCAGCCTGGGATCGGCCTGGAGAACGCCCAGAATGCGCGGGTTCACCTCGTCCAGCAGCGGGCTCGTGAGGTCGTAGGTAAGAACGGGTTCTTCTTTCATTTCCTCAGGCATCTGGGGCCTCCCGCCTTAAAGTGTCGATATACGTCGCCGGACTCGCACTTTAGGCTGAAACGATGGCTGAAGCGAAGACCGCTCTTCAACTCCCACGCCTGGCGGGTGGCGTGCCGCCCCACGCCTACTTCCTCGTCAGTGCGGTCTTCCACTACCTGGGACCCGCCTTCGCTGTCCTGCTGTTCGCCCGGGTGGAGGTCCTGGGCGTGGCCTGGCTGCGCATCGCCAGCGCCGCGCTGATCTTTGCCGTGTGGCGACGGCCGTGGCGGACCTTCGCGCGTGCTCAACCGCGGGAGCGCCGCCTGATCCTCGCCCAGGGCGTGGTCCTGGGACTGATGAATTCGTGCTTTTACCTCGCCATCGACCGGCTTCCCCTGGGCACCGTCGGCGCCATCGAGTACGTGTTCTCCATCGCCCTCGCCGCCTTCGGGCTGCGCTCGTGGCGGAACTGGGGGGCGCTGGGTCTGGCGGTGGCGGGGGTGGCCCTGCTGACCCAGGTGCGGCTGGGCGGATCACCGCTGGGCTTCGCGCTCGCCTTCGTCAACGGTCTGCTGTTCATGCTGTACGTAGTGCTGGGCCACCGCCTCGCGCGCGACGGGGGCGGGGCGGGCATTGACCGCCTGGCCGCCGCGATGCTGGTGGCGCTCGTGGTCGTCATGCCGCTCGGGCTCCGCGAGGCATGGCCCGCCCTCACATCCCCGGCCCTGCTGCTGGCGGGTATCGGGGTCGGGGTGTGTTCGTCGGTCATCCCCTACATCTGCGATCAACTGGCGATGGCCCGGCTGCCGCGCGCAACGTTTGCCCTACTGTTGTCGCTCCTGCCCGCCTCGGCGGCCTTGATCGGCGCGGTGGTGCTTCGCCAGATTCCTACCCTCCTTGAAGTCCTGGGCATAGGCCTGGTCGTGCTGGCCGTGGCCGTTCACCAGGAAAGAGCGAACGGATGACTTGCCCGTTGGGTGACTTCGCCAGCAAAGCGCACGCCTAACTCCTTTTACAGGAGCTGAACACATCGGCTCTACGTTGGCCCCACACGCCTGGGGAAGGCGAGAGGGGGCACGATGACACACCACCACGAAGGGCACCACGGGCACCGCGCAGGCGGGAGCGTCCTGGAGGTCTCGTTCAGGAATTGCCACGACGCCAGCGAGTACGCCGACCTGGAGGGGAATCTGGCTCGGGTGCCGGGCGTCACCAGCATCCACCTTGACCGCACCCGGGGAGTCGCGCACCTGGGGTACGACCCCGGGAGAGTGACGTCGGAGGAGTTGGAAAGGCGTCTGCACACGGCCGGGTACGCCTGCGACTGCGAAGACGAGCGCCCCTCCACCGCCCAGCCGGGCCACCCCCAGGTCGGTCACGAACACCACGGCGGGAATCCGGTGGCTCAGGGGCAAGCGAGTCACGCTGGACACATGGGCGCTGTCCACGATCCACACGCAGGGCATCACCCCCAAACCGCCACAACTCACCAGACGGATCACAGCGCTCACGCCGAGATGGGCCACGACGAGCACGCGGGCCACGGCGCCGAGATGGTGCAGGGCATGCTGCGGCGCTTCGTGGTATCGCTGCTGCTCACCCTGCCCATCGTGCTGTTCTCGCCCATCGGGGAGAGCCTGGGGTTTCGCCTGGCTCCACCACTTGGCCTGGACATGGCATGGTTCGGGCTGATCCTCGCCACCCCGGTCGTGTGGTGGGGCGGCTGGCCGTTCATCTCCGCCGCCTGGCGGGCCCTGAAGCGCGGCGAGGCGAACATGATGACCCTGATCGCCACCGGCATCCTGGTCTCATACTTGTACTCGCTCTGGGCGACGATCTTCTTGCGGACGGATGAGGTGTTCTTCGAGGCCGCCGCCATGCTCACCACGTTCTCGCTTGCCGGACACTGGCTGGAGATGCGCTCGCGCTTCGCCACGGGCAGGGCGGTGGAGGCCCTGCTGAGGTTGGCGCCTTCCACAGCCCGGGTCGTGTGGGGCGGCCAGGAGATCGAAGTGCCGCTGGAGCAGGTGGTGGTCGGGGACGAGATCTTGGTGCGCCCCGGGGACCGGGTGCCGGTGGACGGCGAGGTGGTGAGCGGTCAGTCCTACGTGGACGAGAGCATGATCACCGGCGAGCCGGTGCCGGTGAGCAAGAAGGGAGGAGACCGGGTGACGGGCGGCACCGTGAACCAGAACGGCGCCTTTCACTTCCGGGCAACGGCGGTGGGGGCAGATACGGCCCTTTCCCGCATCGTACAGATGGTGCAGAACGCGCAGGCGAGCAAGGCCCCGGCCCAGCGCCTCGCGGACCGGGCAGGCAAGTCCCTGGTGTTCGTCGCCCTGGGCAGTGGCTTGATCGCCTTCCTGATCTGGTTGTTCCTGGGGGCTGGGGTCGTGTTCGCGCTGACTGCCGCCGTCTCGACTGTCGTGATCGCTTGCCCAGACGCTCTTGCTCTCGCCACCCCGACGGCGATCACGGTCGGTGTCGGGAAGGGGGCGCGGGAGGGGGTGCTGTTCAAGAACGCGACCGCGCTGGAGGCCACGGCCGGGGTGGACACCGTGATCTTCGACAAGACCGGCACCCTGACCGAGGGCAAGCCCGCCCTCACCGACCTCGTGCCCGCACCGGGCGGAGACGAACTGGAACTGCTGCGCCTGGCCGCCTCTGCCGATCAGCCCTCCCAGCACCCCCTCGCGGAAGCCATCGTGCGAGGGGCACAGGAGCGGGGCGTGGCACTGAGCCCGGCTCAGGACTTCGACTCCATCCCCGGTCGCGGCGTGCAAGCACAGGTGGACGGGCGGTGGGTCCTGATCGGCAACCGCAGGCTGATGGAGCAGAAGGGCGTGCTGCTGGGCAGCAGCGAGGCCGGGGTCGAGCGCCTGGCCGGGGACGGCAAGACGGCGATGTACGTCGCGGCGGACGGGCGACTCTTGGGCGTGGTCGCGGTGGCCGACCGGATCAGACCGTCGGCGAAAGTGGCGGTGACGGAACTGCACCGCCTGGGCGTCCAGACCGTGATGCTCACCGGAGACAACCGCCGCACGGCGGAGGCCGTAGCCCGGCAGCTCGGCATGGACACGGTGATCGCGGACGTGCTGCCCGAGCAGAAGGCGGCCCAGGTCCAGGAGTTACAGGGCCAGGGTCGCAAGGTGGCAATGGTGGGCGACGGGGTGAACGACGCTCCTGCTCTGGCCCAGGCCGAGGTCGGCGTGGCGATTGGGGCGGGGACAGACGTGGCCGTGGAGACCGCCGACGTGGTGCTGGTGAAGAGCGACCCCGCGAGTGTGGCGACTGGCATCGCCCTCGCCCGCCAGGTGCAGGGCAAGATCACGCAGAATCTCTTTTGGGCGGCGATCTATAACCTCCTCGCCATCCCCTTTGCGGCGGGCGTGCTGTATCCGGCTTATGGCGTCCTGCTGCGCCCGGAATGGGCCGCCTTGCTGATGAGTGCGAGCACCGTCATCGTGACCGTGAATGCCCTGCTGCTCAACCGGCTGCGCTTCGAGCGGGCCGCTGCTTCGGCGCCGCGGCCCCTCCCGGCGACCTGACGGCAAGAAGACGAGCGGGACCAAACATGCGCAGAAGCGTGGCCCGGTCCCGCTTGAGCCAGTGGTGGAACAAAAAGATGGATGGCCATCAGCCGCATGGGCGAGGGCTTAGCGTTTGTTCTTGCGCCGCTACTGGCATCACCCCAAGACCAGGGGCTCACCCTCAAACACGTCACCCTTGGCGGTTCACCCCCACGCGAGTGGGGAAGACACCCTGACCGTCTGGGCTCGGCCAGGACTACCCGGTTCACCCCCACGCGAGTGGGGAAGACGTTACCCCCGAGCCCGCCCCCGACCTGGGGACCGGTTCACCCCCACGCGAGTGGGGAAGACCTCGGGCGTCTTGTCGGGGTCCGGCTCAGGCTCGGTTCACCCCCACGCGAGTGGGGAAGACGGCGTGTTCGCCCCCCTGCGGGAACGCGCCTTCGGTTCACCCCCACGCGAGTGGGGAAGACTGAGGCGCATACGCTCTACACCACGCATGAGCCGGTTCACCCCCACGCGAGTGGGGAAGACGAGGCAGGCGAGAAACTGCCGGACCTGCTCCTCGGTTCACCCCCACGCGAGTGGGGAAGACGCGGGCAAGGCCGTCCTCGCCGCTGACCCCGACGGTTCACCCCCACGCGAGTGGGGAAGACGACACAAATTGAGGACGGCCCCAGGCCGCTCACGGTTCACCCCCACGCGAGTGGGGAAGACATCCAATGCCATGTTCTTAGAGTGCCAGGTGACGGTTCACCCCCACGCGAGTGGGGAAGACGTGCCGACGCGCCAGGCGTCCGGGGAGAGCCGCGGTTCACCCCCACGCGAGTGGGGAAGACACTCGGACTCGTGGGCGGTCACGAGGCACCGCCGGTTCACCCCCACGCGAGTGGGGAAGACTGTCTGAGGCGGTCACGGCGGGGCCCGGTCAGCGGTTCACCCCCACGCGAGTGGGGAAGACGACACAAATTGAGGACGGCCCCAGGCCGCTCACGGTTCACCCCCACGCGAGTGGGGAAGACGCGCGCGTCTCTGAGGGGGCCGCGCCCTTCGCCGGTTCACCCCCACGCGAGTGGGGAAGACTCGCGGCGGTTGTTGCGACTCTCGGTTATACCCGGTTCACCCCCACGCGAGTGGGGAAGACGAGCTGGTGGACTACCTCGGCTTCCCGAAGAACGGTTCACCCCCACGCGAGTGGGGAAGACCCGTCTTTGACGTGCTTCTCGTCGTCCACGAGCGGTTCACCCCCACGCGAGTGGGGAAGACCCGCGCCTTCTCCGGGTCGGTGATGACGTTCTCGGTTCACCCCCACGCGAGTGGGGAAGACGAAATATCCGGGTGCTAAGTGGTTGATGGCCCCGGTTCACCCCCACGCGAGTGGGGAAGACCTTCCACGCCGCCAAAGAGTGTCTTCAATTGGCGGTTCACCCCCACGCGAGTGGGGAAGACAGTTCGCCTCATGGCTCGTGGGTGACGCGGAGCGGTTCACCCCCACGCGAGTGGGGAAGACTTCACGTCATCCTCCTCACCCCGCAGCGGGGCCGGTTCACCCCCACGCGAGTGGGGAAGACTGACGCCCGGCTCTCAACATCAGGGGGTGCGCCGGTTCACCCCCACGCGAGTGGGGAAGACCGCCTTCAAAGAGAACCGCGCCCGACCAACGGCGGTTCACCCCCACGCGAGTGGGGAAGACGCCCTGCGCTGTGACGCCAGGGCGTGAATCTCGGTTCACCCCCACGCGAGTGGGGAAGACCCCGAGGGCACCGCCCGGCGCGTCTATAGCGACGGTTCACCCCCACGCGAGTGGGGAAGACGCCTTCGTCCATAGCGTGTTGACGGTTGCCAGCGGTTCACCCCCACGCGAGTGGGGAAGACGCCCGCTACAAAGGCTGGCCCGAGCCTATCCACGGTTCACCCCCACGCGAGTGGGGAAGACTGCATCCTCTGTGTGATGGGCTGCGCGAATGACGGTTCACCCCCACGCGAGTGGGGAAGACCTCCTGCGACACCCGCTTTTCCGCCTCGGCAACGGTTCACCCCCACGCGAGTGGGGAAGACCAGAGGTCGCCCGCCATCATGGCCACCGTGAGCGGTTCACCCCCACGCGAGTGGGGAAGACACGACGACCACCACGGACCCCACCCTCGAACTCGGTTCACCCCCACGCGAGTGGGGAAGACCTCCTGCGACACCCGCTTTTCCGCCTCGGCAACGGTTCACCCCCACGCGAGTGGGGAAGACCCCGTCAGTCCCCACCAGAGGCGCTGGTACCACGGTTCACCCCCACGCGAGTGGGGAAGACCTCGCGGTAGGCGGCGCGGGCGTCGAGACCTTCGGTTCACCCCCACGCGAGTGGGGAAGACCGCACGCTCGTGCCCGACACCTCGCCGAAGTTCGGTTCACCCCCACGCGAGTGGGGAAGACAGCTCGGCCTTGAGCGCCTCGGCGCCCTCGTCCGGTTCACCCCCACGCGAGTGGGGAAGACGGCCCCGAGCAGGGGGATCAGGTCAGGCGCCTCGGTTCACCCCCACGCGAGTGGGGAAGACCGCGTCGAGGTCACCGACACCACCATCCGCATCGGTTCACCCCCACGCGAGTGGGGAAGACTCCTTGATCTTCTTCTTGTCGCGCTGGCGTGCCGGTTCACCCCCACGCGAGTGGGGAAGACCCCCTCGCCGAGCGCCCCCGTCGCCGGGTCGCCGGTTCACCCCCACGCGAGTGGGGAAGACTAGATGTCCTGGCCCATCTGGGTCTGGCTCATCGGTTCACCCCCACGCGAGTGGGGAAGACGTGGCGGTCGCGGTCATCTGCGCCCTGCTCGTCGGTTCACCCCCACGCGAGTGGGGAAGACAGCCCCCTTGACTTCTTGATGGTGGAGGCGAGCGGTTCACCCCCACGCGAGTGGGGAAGACGGATTCCCGGTATTTGGATCACCGCGAGGGTCGGTTCACCCCCACGCGAGTGGGGAAGACACGCTCTCCAATGCGGCGCGCGGCACGACGACCGGTTCACCCCCACGCGAGTGGGGAAGACTCGTGGTGCAGCGTGTACAGCAGCCCGTTGACCGGTTCACCCCCACGCGAGTGGGGAAGACCGGTCGCCGCCGCCGTCACGGACGCCTGTGCCCGGTTCACCCCCACGCGAGTGGGGAAGACTTCAGGGCCACGTGTGCGGCCTCCTCCGCACGCGGTTCACCCCCACGCGAGTGGGGAAGACCTGCCCGCAGGCCCAGCAACACACCATGCCGTCGGTTCACCCCCACGCGAGTGGGGAAGACTTTCCGGGCCGCCTGCGTGCTGCCGCGCCAGTCGGTTCACCCCCACGCGAGTGGGGAAGACCCCGTGGGGCTCACCAGCGGCGCCCGCGCCTCCGGTTCACCCCCACGCGAGTGGGGAAGACGACACCGCCGCGCGCCGCCTCTCCGGGGGTGGCGGTTCACCCCCACGCGAGTGGGGAAGACGCGGAGGGAGGGGTGAGCCGCTTCGACGACGCCGGTTCACCCCCACGCGAGTGGGGAAGACGTGCTCGCCCCCGGTGAACTCGTCATCGACAACGGTTCACCCCCACGCGAGTGGGGAAGACTGGTACAGCGGGACGACCCCCAGCGAGGGTGCCGGTTCACCCCCACGCGAGTGGGGAAGACGGCGTGAACAGCTACGTCACCTCGAACTTCGACGGTTCACCCCCACGCGAGTGGGGAAGACGCCCCGTACAACGGGCTGAAGGCCCCCCAGCGCGGTTCACCCCCACGCGAGTGGGGAAGACTGCCACGTTCAGGCTGCCAGGGTGGGGGCGCGCGGTTCACCCCCACGCGAGTGGGGAAGACCCGGTCGAGGGGGCCTGGGCGGCGGCGAGCGTCGGTTCACCCCCACGCGAGTGGGGAAGACCTCGCCCCGTCCCCACCCTGGGGGACCTGCGTCGGTTCACCCCCACGCGAGTGGGGAAGACAGCGGCTCCCCCGAGGCGAGAGCGGCCATGACCGGTTCACCCCCACGCGAGTGGGGAAGACCTGCTCACGAGGCGGTGGACGAGGATGGTGACCGGTTCACCCCCACGCGAGTGGGGAAGACGTCTTGCCCGTCTGGGCACCCATCACCAACACCGGTTCACCCCCACGCGAGTGGGGAAGACGCGCCACCAGGTCGGGTTCGACCCCACGCGCCGGTTCACCCCCACGCGAGTGGGGAAGACACTTCAGAAACACGGGAAGAAACGCCGTTCACCTCTTCCCAAGTATCAAGCGGCTGAAGTGCTCAGCTCACATTTTCATGCGACCCGCCGGGTAGGCCGTTCTCAGTGTCCGGCCTCGCGCGCCTAGGCGCAAGCCATTCTGCGTCAAAACCTGTCGCGCACCGCGGCGACCAGCCCTTTCGCGGGTCAGACCGACTCTTGCGCCCGAACGGTGGTTGCGGCGCATTGCGCTCCAATTCAAACCGCCGTTCCTGGAGCGGTCATGAAAGCAACGGTTCGGGTGTTGGGCTTGGTGCTGGCGTTGGGGTTGGGCCTGTCTTGGGCGGGGGCGAATGATCTGAGGGCGGAGGTGACGTCCGGCACGGTGATGCCCGACGGCGACAACAGCAAGGGTGGATTCGGCGGGTAGGCCGCGCGGTCACGTGGGCGCCCCCAGGTGGGGCGCTTTTTCATGATTCGCTAGACTGCCGAACGTGGTGACGTCGCGCTCGGTGGTGGAGGATCTGCTCGCATCGGCGGCAGCGCTGCGAGAACTCGGACGGTGGGCCGGGGTGGAGGTCGCGCTGCGCCAGGCACTGGAGGCAGTGACCAGCGACACCCAGGGCGCCGCCGTGCTGGAAGAGATGATGCAGGTCCCGGGGGCGGTGCGTGGCGGGTCGCCCGCATGGCAGGTGCTGAATTTGTGGGTCTGGTGCGTGAACCGCTGTCCGCAGGAGATCCTCGACTTCAGCGCCGATCTGACGCTGCCGCCCGAGGGCGCGGTCTATCGGACGTGGGCCCTGGCCCGCCTGGGCCGCGAGGTGGAGGCGCTCGCATTGCTGGAGGAGGTGTGGCCCGTGCTCACCGGGGCCACGGTGGGCTTCGCGTGGCGGGTGCGGGCCCAGGCCTTGGCGTCGCTGGGAACCCCGGGGTGGCGGGAGGCGTTCCGGGCGGCAGCGGGATTGCTCCAGGGGCGGCGGCGCAGCTTGAGCCTAGCGGAGGAGGGACACTGGCTGAACAGCGCGGGTCTTTCTGCCCATGCCCGCGAGACCTGGCGGGAGGCCCTGGCGGGGTTCGAGGGAGACGTGTTTCACCAGGCCTGGCTGCGTTACAACCTGGGTGTATCCGCCTTCCGGGACGGGGCGCCGGAGGCCGAGCACCACTTTCTGGCGCTGATGGCGCTCTCTCGCCGCGCCGAAGCCAAGCGCTTTGCCAGCCGCGCGTGGTGTGGCCTGGGAGCGTTCAGGAGGCTGCACGGGGAGTGGTCGCGCGCAGAGTACGCCTATCACCGGGCACTGCACGAGGCGGGCGGGGATTGCGACGACGAGGTGGAAGCGCGGTGGGGCATGGGGCACCTGCGCAGGTTGCAAGGTCTGCCGGAGGTGGCCCTTGAGGAGTTCGGGCGGGGACGGGCGCGCGGAGGTGAGCGCGCGCGCTGGCTGCATGTGGACGAGGCCTGCGCCCACGCGCAGGCGGGCCACCCGGCGCAGGCGTTCCAGGCCCTGGCGCAGGGAGGGGACGCACTGGGCGCGCACGCGGGGCAGGTCGCCGTGGTGCGGGCCGAACTGGCGCGTCAATCAGGCCGAGGAGACGAGGCCCGGCTTCACCTGAGGGACGTGGAGCAGCGCGGCACTTGGGTGCGCGAGGAGCGCACCTGCTTTCCAGCGCTCTTCACCCTGTTGGAAGAGGCCGGGGTGGTTGCTGCGGTCACGGAGACCCGGTGCACCTGTGTGGAGGTGCGCGCGGGTGGGGTCTTGCAGGTGCTCGTGAATGGCCGCGCCGTGCCGCTCGCACCGACCGGGCGGGCAGCGGAGCTCCTGGTAGCGTTGTTGGAGTTGGACGGTGGGGCCAGCGTGGAGGCCCTGACGGGGTGGTTGTATCCTGGACCGGGCACGAGGACCCGTCCGGCAGCGCAGCGGCTTTCAGCCTTGACACGTGAGCTGCGCGAGGTCCTGGGCTGGCGGGAAAGCGTGCAGGCGCGGCGTGGCGCTTACCAGCTCGACCCGGCGACCGAGTGGGTGTACGACGTGGCGAACGCTCGTCAGCAGGCGGCGCCCCTGCCCGCATTTATGACCGGCGTGTACAGCGACTGGGTGGTGCGGCGTCAAGCCTGCCTTGATCAGCCGACGCTGTGGAATGACATAGATTGACTCGGGTTTTCGTCTGCACGTAATAAAAATCACGAGATACGACATCATCGCGACAATGCAGTCGTACGCTGGGGTCATGCCCGACCTACGACCGATGAGTCCTGACGAGGCCTACGGCCGCGCGAAGGACGACCGCAACCGACCGCCCGCGCTGGTGAGGGTGAAGGCTTGGCGCCTGTTTGAACTTCAACGCCTTCTGCGCGAGAAGCCGCGCACGGCCCAGGAACTCGCCGACCACTTCGGGGTGGCGAGGCGCAGCGTGCAGCGCGACTTGCGGGCCCTTGCAGAGGGTGGCCACGGCCTGGAGCAGCGGGGATATACCTACGCACTCCGGGGCACGGTGCCGCACCTGAACGCGGTGGAGGCGCTCGCCGTCCATGCCGCCGCACGCCTGCTGTACCATCACACCCCGGCGTTCAACCGCCACTACCGGGAAGGGCTGATCAAGCTGGCGGCCATGCTGCCCGAGCCCGCGCGCAGCGTTGCCCTGCGTTCTGCCGAGCATCTGCCCCACAGGCCAGACGAGAGCCAGGCGCTGGAACTCGTGGCACAGGCGTGGTTCGAGCGGCGCGTGCTGCGTTTCGACCACTGCAAACCCGGCCAGCGCGAGCCCGAGCGCGGCTTCGAACTCCAGGTGTACTTCGTGGAGATCTCGCGCGAGAACCTCGTCCCCTACGTGATCGGTTGGGAACGTGCCCGGCGGGGAGCGATGCGGACGTTCAAGCTCTCACGCATGCATCATCTCGCCCTCCTCAAGGACACCTTCGACGAGGCCCTCGTGCGCGACTTTGATCCGCGCGCCTACCTCTCGGACGCGTGGGGGGTCGTGGGCGGCCAGCACGTCGGCAGCGTGACGGTTCGGTTGCGTTTCGAGGCGGGCGCCGCGTACCGCATCCTGGAGGGCGGCTACCCCAACATGAGCGAGCCGATGAAGCACGGGGACGGCGCCGTGGAGGTCGACGTTCGTGCGGGCGTAGACAGGAGCGGCCTGCCGCGCGAACTGCTGCCCTTCATCTTGGGCTTCGGCCCCCGCGTGGAGGTTCTCTCCCCACACAACGTGCGCGAGCACTGGCTCAGCGAGCTGCGCGAAACCCTTCGTCGCCACGGCGGCGACGCGATCTGACGCGGCGGGGTGGGAAGGTGACGCCATGAAGGCCGATGAACATGACACGCGGGGGCTGAGCCGCCTCCTGTGGGCGAAAAGCGACCGCGGCGCCGAGAAGGGCCGCTGGAAGCCCGTGCTGGCGCACCTGCTGGACGTGGCCGCCTGCGCCTGGCGGCTGCTGGACCTTGAACCCGAGGCGACCCTGAACCAGTACGCCCGCGACTTCGGATACGCGCCTGATAAGGCCGGACGGGACGCCACGCAGCGTTGGGTGTGCGCCCTGATCGCCCTGCACGACCTGGGCAAGGCCAGCCCGGCGTTTCAGCAGAAGTGGGTGGACTGGCCCAAGAAGGCTGAGGCCGCCACCCTCGGCCTCACGTGGGGCATGGGCAGCACGAAGCCTTACCCACCGCCGAATGACGTGTCGCACAGTCAAGTGTCGCAGCGGACTCTGCGCGAAATCTTGCAGGACGAGCGTCTTGGGCCAGCCTGTGGCTGGAATTTTGAAGTTGCAGATGCGGTCGCGGATGCGGTCGGCGCGCACCACGGCTTCCGCACTCCCGAAGCAGAGATCGGGAGAATCAGGGAGTACGACCTGGGCACGGACGCCTGGGAGGACGCGCGCCGCGAGCTGTTCGTGGCGGTGCTCACGGCCTTGGGGGTTGGCGAAGCACCGAGCATCACCGAGTTCGGAGGTGGAGCGTATATGCGCCTCGCAGGCCTGACCAGTTTCGCGGACTGGGTGGGTTCCAGCTTCGATTTGACGCGCTTTGAGCACGACTTGCTCGATAATCCCCGGGCCTACTTCAAACAGCACGCCGTCCCACAAGCGCGAGAGGAACTGCGAGACATCGGCTGGGAAAAGCGTGAGCATCTGGTGTCCAGCGTCGATGCCTTCGCGCGGGTCTTTGCGTACCTCGCGCTGGACGGGCGACCCTTTCAGCCGCGCGACTTGCAAACCGCCGTGGAGGACATTGTGCGCTCCGCCAGCGCACCTACGCTGCTGCTCGTCGAAGCCCCGATGGGTGAGGGGAAGACGGAGGCCGCGTGGTACGCGCACCTCGCCCTACAGAACAAGCTCGACCACCGCGGCCTCTACATCGCATTGCCCACGCAGGCGACCGGGAACGCCATGTTTACCCGCACTGCCGAGTTCCTGGCCCAGATGCGCGCAGGCCGCAGGGCTCCGGCGCTCGACCTGCAACTGCTCCACGGCGGCAAGGATCAGAACCGCGCCTACCGCGATCTTCAGGTGCAGCCCAACACCGAGGAGGACCAGCCCACCGCCGTGCGCGCCCGTATGTGGTTCACCCACCGCAAGCGCGGCCTGCTGAGCGAGTACGGCGTGGGCACGGTGGATCAGGCGCTGCTGGGCGTGCTGCCCGTCGCGCACCAGTTCATCCGCCTGTGGGGTTTGGGGAACCGCACCGTCGTGCTGGACGAGGTACACGCCTACGACGTGTACACGGGCAGCCTGATCGAGAACCTCGTGCGCTGGCTGCACGCCCTGGGCTCCAGCGTCGTGCTCATAAGCGCCACGCTGCCGCAGGCCAAACGGGAAGCCTTGATGCGGGCGTACGGCGCGCTGACCATCGACCCCGCCCCCTACCCGCGCGTCACCTGGGTGCAACAGGGCGAGACGCGTGCCCGGGCCCGGCACGTGCCCGCCGACCCCTCCCGTGCCCTGACCGTGGGCCTACGTGCCCTGAACGAAGACACGCTCAGCCTGGCCGAGCAGGTGCGTGAGCTGCACGGTCAGGGTGGCGTCGTCGCCGTTGTCGTGAACACCGTGCAGCGCGCGCAGGAGCTGTACCGCGAGGTGTGCCGCCGTCTGCCGAAAGACGAGGTGCTGCTCTTCCACGCCCGCTACCGCAGCAAGGATCGTCTGGAGCGCGAGGAATCGCTCCTCGCCCGGCTGGGTAAGCCCGGCAAGGACGTCGAGCGCCCGAAGCGCTTCGTGCTGATCGCCACGCAGGTGGCCGAGCAGAGCCTCGACTTCGACGCGGACGTCATGCTCACGGACCTCGCGCCCGTGGACCTCATCTTGCAACGCGCGGGCCGCCTGCATCGCCACCGACGGGAGGCCGAGGTGCGTGGCGCCCACCGGGAGCCCCTCCTGTACGTCGCGGGACTGGCCGCACAACACGTGCCCGACTTGCACGGCACGCGCTGGAAGTACGTGTACCAGCCCTTCGCCCTGCTGCGCGCGTGGCTCATTCTCCGGGACCGCACCGGGATTCACCTGCCGGGCGACGTGGACACCCTCGTGCAGGCTGCGTACGCCGAGCGTGACCCGCCCGGCCTCCCCGACGAGGTGCGGCGGGAACTCGACGCCGCCCGCGAGAGGCAGCACACCCAGAGCGCGAGGCACGAGAACGCCGCCCTGCACGCGGGGATTCCCCACCCGGCGCACTTTCTGCCGAAGGTACTCGCCCCCGACTGGCAGGACGACGACCCTCGCGCCGACGACGACCCCGCTCCGTCCCGAACGCGCCTGGGGAGCGAGAGCGTCACCGTCATCCCGCTCTTTTTGCAGGACGGCGAGTACTGCCTGGACCCGGGCGGCGAACGCGCCCGGATCAGCAAGAAAGACTTCGACGCTGACCCCGGGAAGAAAGCCGAGCAGGTGCGCTACCTGCACGCGCACGCCCTGCGCCTGGGCCGCCGCGAGGTCGTGAACGGCATGGGGGCGCACGCGAGGGCGCACTTCCCGAAGGGACTGCACTGGAAAGACATCGCCGCGCTGCAAGACACGTTACCCCTCGTCCTCGAGAACCACGGCGGACGCTGGGAAACCACCGTGCAGGAGGTGCGCGTCGAGCACGACGCTGACCTGGGTATCGTCTACAACGCCCCCCGGGAGGACGAATGAGCGACCACTACGACCTGCTGACCGAGCCCTGGATTCCCGTGCGTCCGCTGGACGGTTCGCCCATGCGTGAGGTGGGGCTGCGCGAGGTGCTGCTGCAACCGGAGCACTTCGCCAGCGTGGAGGGTGAGACGCCCCTGATCACGGCGGCGCTGTACCGCCTGTTGCTCGCCATCCTGCACCGCGCCCTCAGGGGGCCGCAGAGCGCCAGGGAGGCCGCGCGCTGGTTCGAGCACGGCTGGAACGAAGATGAGCGCGCAAAGATCGAGGCATATCTGGGCGTCCCGGGGCGGTTCGACCTGCTGGGCGACACGCCCTTCATGCAGGTGCCGGACTTGCCGCTGGACGGCTTCGCACAGTCCTGGGAGCGGCTGGGTGCGGAGGTGGGCAGCGGCAACACCACCATGCTCTTCAACCTGTCCTTTCGCAAAGGGCACGCGCCGCCCCCCGTCACGCTCGCGCAGGCAGCGCGACGCCTCTTGGAACATCAGGCTTTCGTCCTGGGAGGCTTGACGCGCAAGTTCACGCATGCGGGTTCAGGTGCTCCTGCCGCCACGGCCGCCCTCGTGATGGCGCGGGGGGAGAGCCTGCGCGAGACGTTCGCGCTGAACCTCGTCCCATACGCGCCGGAAGAGGGTAAGGACGCGCCCCCCTGGGAGTTACCACCCCTCTCCGTGAAGGACCTGCGGGCGCTGTACCCAGATGGTCAGGCCCGGCGGCGTCCAGTGCAGGGCATTGCCCAGGCGTATGCGTGGCAGAGCCGCGGCGTGAAGCTGTACCCGGTAGAGGAAGAGGGTCAGCCCGTGGTGCGCGTCATCGCGCACGCGGAGGGCGTGCCGCCCGAGGTGGCCGAGCGGTTTCGCGACCCTATGACCGCTACCGTTCCGCTGAAAGACGGCCGCCTGATCTCGCTCAGCCTGGACCGTGAGCGGGCCTTTTGGCGCGACTTCGAGGCCATCGTCCCCGAGCGGGCGAAGCGCGTGACGCTGGGCGGGGACGGCCAGCCCATCACTGTCTCGGGCACCGAGCCGCCCGTGCTGGACCACGCGATGCAGGTGTGTCGCCGACTCCGGCGCGGCCAGGTGCCGCTCATGGTGTTCGGGCAGGTGACCGAGCAGGGCAAGATTGAATTGTCGCGCAGTGAGGCGTACGCGCTGCCCGTGTTCGGTGACACCGAGAAGAAGGTGCCCGCCGCCATCTCTACGGCCCTGGGCAACGCCAACGTGGTTGGGAAGGCGGTGAGCGCCACCACGCGCTTTTTGGCCGAACACCTGCTGGCCGTGGGTGAACGCAAGCCCCACAGGGACGACGTGGCAAAGCTCGCGCAATCGTTGGGAGGCGCCCAGGCGTACTGGTCCGCGCTGGAGTTCCCGTTTCGCTCGTTCCTCGCCACGCTGGCCGAACGGGGCGACGTGGCGGCGCTGGAAGGTTGGAACGCCGAACTCGACCGTGCCGCCCGACACGCCTGGAGCGTGGCGAAACGGGAGGCGGGGACAGACGCCCGCGCCCGCCGCGCCGTCCACGAATCGGAGGGCTATCTCATGAAGACCTTGTTCGACCTGCGAAAGGGGGAAAGCGATGACACAAGCACCAGCGCCACCCGCCCGGCTTGAGCGCGAGACGGCCTTTTTCGAGGGCCTGTCCCACCTGGAGCGCGGCAGGCTCGCGGAGCTGAGGCGCGGCGCGAGCCTGGAGCCCGACCAGCGCCCGTACTTTTTGGAGCGGCTGCTGCTGGAGCACCTGCCGAACTGGCAGGGCTGGGCGCGCGAGGCGGCGTATCTCGTGGCGAGCCTGTACGCGCTCGTGGAACGCCCCAGCGCGGATGGCACGCCGGGAGAAACCGAGGACACACAGGACGCTGCGGCTAATCCCGCCGCCTGCCCGCGCCGCGCCAGCCTCGGGCGCGACCTCGGCAAGCTGTACCGCGACCAGGACGAGCGCCCCAGCACGGAAAAGCGTTTTCTGTCCCTGCTGGACGCTGACGAGGCGCAGTTCCCGTACCAGTTGCGGCAGGTGGTGACGCTCCTGAACGCGTCGGACATTCGCCCGTCGTGGCCGCACCTGCTCAGCGACGCCCGCGCCTGGGGCCACCCGGACGCTCGTGAGGCAATTCGCGACCGTTGGGCGCAGGATTTTTACCGTGCGAGCAAATCTGCGGCCACCGACCCCGCCGACCCCGCCCCCACCACCCCGGAGGAGCCCCGATGAAGAGCCTGCTTGAAATCCACATCCTGCAAAACTTCGCGCCCAGCAACCTCAACCGCGACGACACCGGCAGCCCCAAGGACGCCTACTTCGGCGGCGTGCGCCGTGCCCGCATCAGCAGCCAGAGCCTCAAGCGCGCCATGCGCCAGCACTTCGACACGCTGCCGCTGCTGAGTGCCGGTGACCGGGCCGTCCGGACAAAGCGCGTCACACAGGAACTCATCGACCGTCTCGTACGGCTTGGGCGACCCCAAGGTGAGGCCCTCGCCAAGGTCACGGCGGCGCTAGGCGGCATGAAGCTGACCGTCAAGTTCGAGACGAAGGACGGTGTGACCACGCACAAGACCGAGTATCTGCTGTTTCTGGGCGACCAGGAACTGACCCGCATTGCCGAGCTGATCCATGCCCGGTGGGATGACCTAGCGGCCAGTGAGGGCGGGGACAAGAAGGGCAAGGATGCGAAGAAAGTGGCGAAAGCCGCTGTCGCCCCCGACCTCTCAAAGGCCATGTTGAACGCCCTCGATGGGGGCAAGGCCGTGGACGTGGCCCTGTTCGGGCGCATGCTCGCCGACCTGCCAGAACGCAACGCGGACGCCGCCGCGCAGGTGGCGCACGCCCTGGGCACGGGCCGCATGGAGCGTGAGTTCGACTTCTACACCGCCGTGGACGACCTCAAGCCGGACGACACGGCGGGCGCCGACATGCTGGGCACGGTGGAGTTCACGAGCGCCACGTACTACCGCTACGCGAACCTCGACCTGGAGCAGTTGCGCGGCAACCTTCAGGGTGACGATGACCTCGCGTTGCGCGGCGTGGAGGCGTTCTTGCGCGCGAGCGTGTTCGCCGCCCCCAGCGGCAAGCAGAACACCTTCGCGGCGCACAACCTGCCGGACTTCATCGCGTTCACCGTGCGCCGTGAGGCCAGCCCCCGTAACCTCGCCAACGCCTTTGAGAAGCCCGTGCAGCCGCAGGGCGGACTGAGCTTGCTCGCGGGCAGCCTGAGCGCGCTGGGCCGCGAGTGGGAAAAGCAGGAGCGCATCTTTGCGCAGCCCGGCAGCACGCACTACCTGAACGTCAAGGACGAACGCGATGTGACGTGGGAAGAGAAGGGGGACGGCGAGCAGGTGGTCCGGGGGGCCCTGCCCGGCCAGCGCGTGCCGGACCTCGAAAGCCTGATTCAGAGCACCATGCGCGAGGTGCGCGCCGCCCTCGGCGTGACCGGGGGAACGGCGCAGGCGGGGGACTGATGCCCACGCTGCTGCTGCGCTTGCAGGCCCCCATGCAGTCTTGGGGCAGCCGCTCGCGCTTCGACGACCGCGATACTGAACTGGAGCCTACCAAGAGCGGTGTGCTGGGCCTCGTCGCGGCGGCGCTGGGCGTACCGCGCGACAACTGGACAGAGTTGGAGCCGCTGACCCGCTTGCGCTTCGGCGTGCGCGTGGACCGCGAGGGCGTGCCACGCACTGACTACCACACCGCGCAGGAGGGGCGCGCCACCGCCGTCACGCGGCGCCACTACCTTGCGGACGCCGCTTTCCTCGTCGGGCTTGAGGGGGACGTCACATTGCTCAGGCGCATCGAGGATGCCGTGAGAAACCCCGTCTGGACGCTCTTTCTGGGACGTAAAAGTTTCCTGCCCACGCGCCCGCTGTTTTTCGAGCAGGGCGGCCTGCGCGAAGCGTCCCTTGAGGACGCGCTGCGGGAGCATCCTGCCTTGGCGAGCGGTGACGAGGACACCGTACGCTACGTGATAGAAGCCCTGCCGTCCACGCCTACGGCCCCTGGACGCGCCCTGGGCGCCAGAACCGATCAACCCATGGGCCCGTTCTCCCGGCGCACCTATGCGGCGCGCCCCGTCCACATCTGGACGGAGCCCCATCCTGCCCAGGAGGTGGGCTGATGTACCTCTCCCAACTCGTCCTCAACGGCCGCTCCCGCCAGGTCCAGGCCGACCTGCGCAACCCCTACGACCTGCACCGCACCCTGACGTTCGCATTCGCGCCCGAGGGCGAGGGGTTGCCGGACGGCGAGCGTCCCCTGTGGCGCCTGGACGGCGAGCGCCCGCCGACCCTGATCGTGCAGAGCCGACACGCGCCCGACTGGGGACAGGTGCTGGCGCGGCACCCCGGCTACCTGGAGACCTTCCGCACGACCCTTCTCGACGACGCGAAGCTGAACGCCCTGTCTCGCACGGACGTGCCCTACCGCTTTCGCCTGCGCGCCAACCCCGCGGTCACCAAGCGCGCCGAGCGTGAGGGCGACGCCCGCACCCAGAAGCCCAAGCGGTACGGCCTGTACGGCGCCCGGGAGCAGGCGGGCTGGCTCGTGGCGCAGGGGGAGCGGCACGGCTTCGTCCCGGAGCGCTTCGAGATCACGCAGGCCGAACGTTTCCGCGCCCGCAAGGGTGGCGCCCGGGTCACGCTCAGCGCGGCTACCTTCGAGGGCGAACTGCTCGTCCGCGATCCCGGGCGCTTTAGGGCGGCCCTGCGCGACGGGCTGGGGCACGGCAAGGCGCTGGGGCTGGGGCTGCTCAGCCTCGCCCCCACCTGCTGAGGGAGATGGGTCATGGCCGAGTCCCAGCGGGTGATCTGGCGCAAGCAGAACCTGCGCGAGTTGCCGAAGTTCCGCGACGGCCTATCGTACCTGTACCTCGAACACACCCGCGTCGAGGTGCAGGACCGAGCCATCGCCTGCCTGCACGTCCAGGGGATGGTGGACGTGCCGGTCGCGGCCCTGGGGGTGCTGCTGCTCGGCCCCGGCACCACCGTCACCCACGCCGCCATGCGGGCGCTCGCCGACAGTGGATGCAGCGTGGTGTGGGTGGGGGAAGACGGCACCCGCTGCTATGCCAGCGGGACGGGGGAGGCCCGGTCGAGCAAGCGGCTGCAACAGCAGGTGCGGCTGTGGACGGACGACGAGGCCCGGTTGCGCGTGGTGCGGGAGATGTACGCCCTACGCTTCTCCAAGCGCCCGGCAAAGCACCTGACCCTGCGGCAGATTCGAGGGATGGAGGGGGCCCGGGTACGCGACACCTACGCCCGGGCCAGCGAGCAAAGCGGCGTGCCGTGGTCGGGGCGTGACTACCAGCGGGAGAGCTGGAAGGCCGCCGACCCGGTAAACCGCGCGATCTCCAGCGGCAACGCCTGCCTGTACGGCCTGGCGCACGCGGCCATCCTCTCGGGCGGGTACAGCCCGGCCCTGGGCTTCATCCACACCGGCAAGCAACTTTCATTCGTGTACGACATTGCTGACTTGTACAAGACGGAGATGGTGGTGCCCGCGGCCTTTCAGGCGGTCTCGGAGCTGCCCGAGAACATCGAGTCGCGGGTGCGCGCCAAGGTGCGGGCGGAGATCACCCGCACCCGGCTCTTGGAGCGGATGGTGAACGACCTGCACGCCTTGATGGAGGCGGACCCGGAGGGCGAGGACCCCTTTGAGGCGGACGAGGCCCGGCCTGGCGACCTGTGGGACCCGGAAGGCGACGTGGAAGGGGGGGTAGCCTATGGTGGTGATCGTGTTGGAGAGCACGCCGCCGAGCCTGAAGGGTGAACTCTCGCGCTGGATGGTCGAGGTCACGACGGGGGTCTACGCGGGACGGGTTAATGCCTTGGTACGCGACCTGCTGTGGGAGAAATGCGTGCAGCACGCGCGGCGTGGCCGCTGTTACCAGGTGTACCGCACGAACGCGGAGCAGGGGTTCGCGATTCGCATGCACGGAGACGCGTTGCGAAGTGTGGTGGACTTCGATGGCTTAGAATTTGTGGCGGCCAAGAACGCACAGTGGGCCGAGAGTCAACCGGGCAACACGCCAGAGAAGCATGACAATGTGACTTAGACTCACCCGCCGCTCGATACTTCTTGGGGGTTGAGCGGCGGTTTTCGTCGTGTTTCTGAAGTGTGCTCCCCACTCGCGTGGGGGTGAACCGGCCACGAACGAGTACGACTTCGAGGCCCTCTAGTGCTCCCCACTCGCGTGGGGGTGAACCGTGGTCCACGTCGAACACCGCGAGGGCGAGCTGGTGCTCCCCACTCGCGTGGGGGTGAACCGCCGGGTGAGCAGTGACCCTAGACGACGCCATCGTGCTCCCCACTCGCGTGGGGGTGAACCGCGGGTCTCCACGCACGCGGCCTCCGGGGTGAGGTGCTCCCCACTCGCGTGGGGGTGAACCGGAGGCCCGCCAGTGACCCCCGACATGCCGATAGTGCTCCCCACTCGCGTGGGGGTGAACCGGATTTCACGCCGCCCGCGGTCATTGACGTGCCGTGCTCCCCACTCGCGTGGGGGTGAACCGCGGAGAGGGGGGCGCGATGCGGCCTCTGACTCGTGCTCCCCACTCGCGTGGGGGTGAACCGCCGCCGCGGTCACGCTCCACGTCCACCCGGGGGTGCTCCCCACTCGCGTGGGGGTGAACCGATCCGCGCCCTTCCCATCACCTTCATGGACGCGTGCTCCCCACTCGCGTGGGGGTGAACCGCAGATTCTCGCCGAGCGCGACGGGGGGCTGCGGTGCTCCCCACTCGCGTGGGGGTGAACCGGCGGACGGGAAGCACATAGACCTGATCAACTTGTGCTCCCCACTCGCGTGGGGGTGAACCGGGCAAGAAGGAGTAAGCATGGACGGCAATCAAGTGCTCCCCACTCGCGTGGGGGTGAACCGAGGTCGGAGAGTTTGTTGCGCTCGTCCCCATTGTGCTCCCCACTCGCGTGGGGGTGAACCGGGAAACCGCCCCCTACGTGTGGCGTAGGCAGGGTGCTCCCCACTCGCGTGGGGGTGAACCGATCACCGCCGAGGCCAAGCTGTCCGAGGCCAAGTGCTCCCCACTCGCGTGGGGGTGAACCGACCTTGAGGCTGTTGAGTTGGGTGGAAACGATGTGCTCCCCACTCGCGTGGGGGTGAACCGGTGGTGGACGGGGGGGAGTGGGGGGAGGAGGAGTGCTCCCCACTCGCGTGGGGGTGAACCGTGGGTGCCGTTGTATTCCTGCCAGGAGTTCGCGTGCTCCCCACTCGCGTGGGGGTGAACCGGTCCTCGGCGCGGCCGTGCTCACGCGGTCATCGTGCTCCCCACTCGCGTGGGGGTGAACCGGGCAAGAAGAAGACCGCCCCCCCGGGCGTGCCGTGCTCCCCACTCGCGTGGGGGTGAACCGCACATGCTGGGCCTGGCCGGGAACACCGAGGCGTGCTCCCCACTCGCGTGGGGGTGAACCGGTGTAGCGGCCCCTGGGCAGCAGGAGGGTCTGGTGCTCCCCACTCGCGTGGGGGTGAACCCCCGCCTCTCTCAGAAGATCGGAGCCGCGTTGGGTGCTCCCCACTCGCGTGGGGGTGAACCGAAGGCGGTGCACGCGCATTTTAACGGGGTCCTGTGCTCCCCACTCGCGTGGGGGTGAACCGCCGCTCACCAGGTTCAGGGCGACGGGGTCCCCGTGCTCCCCACTCGCGTGGGGGTGAACCGACGGCGGCAGGCACGTTCGGAGCCGATGAGCAGTGCTCCCCACTCGCGTGGGGGTGAACCGCCCTCCTGAGTGCCGCCCTGGAGCCCCGTGACGTGCTCCCCACTCGCGTGGGGGTGAACCGTAAGCCTCCCAAGTTAACCAAGTCTCTATTGCGTGCTCCCCACTCGCGTGGGGGTGAACCGAGCCTCCGCTCCCGGCGCCTCCAGATTGACCAGTGCTCCCCACTCGCGTGGGGGTGAACCGTCGAGGAAGGCACGAAGCTCGCTCATGGCCGTGTGCTCCCCACTCGCGTGGGGGTGAACCGGTGAGCGACCTCAAGGCCTCGCTCGGCCAGGTGTGCTCCCCACTCGCGTGGGGGTGAACCGCACGTCGGCGGCGATGCGGACGGGGACAACGTGTGCTCCCCACTCGCGTGGGGGTGAACCGGCATACGGCGTGACGGGCAGGAACTCAGATATGTGCTCCCCACTCGCGTGGGGGTGAACCGCGCTCGCTGACCGCCTCAAGGCTCTCATCAAGGTGCTCCCCACTCGCGTGGGGGTGAACCGGTCACCTACCGCGTGGACGGTGAGCCGGGGTAGTGCTCCCCACTCGCGTGGGGGTGAACCGCCGGTGAACCTGCGGCCCGTCACCGGCCATATGTGCTCCCCACTCGCGTAGGGGTGAACCGGTATTCGGCACCGAGGAGCGCTTCCACGTCTCGTGCTCCCCACGCGAGTGGGGGTGAACCCGCTTTGTAGGTAGCCGTGCTTCTGTAACTCCTCATGGGCGAGGGCCAGTCGGCTCTTGAGCTTGCTCGCGGTCAGCGTCTCGTAGTCAGGGACTCTCCCCAGGAGAGGAGTGGCAGGGTGATTGACTTCTGCACCTGCCCGTCCATATTCCGCAGACTGTCGAGCACCCGGTACAGCCCCCGGCCCAGGACGTTCTTGATGCTCTGGTACAGCTCCAGGTTGAAGGTCCGGGTATAGCCATTGCGGATGCTCCGCACGATGGGGTCGGGAAGCTGGATGCGCAGCAGGGTGTCGGCGCGCAGGTCCCGGAATTCCTCGGGCGCCTCGTTGCGGGTAAGAGTCGTAGCCGCCGCGAGGAAGTGGAAACTCTGCGACAGCCGGGTCCTGGACCGACCGTCATACCAGCTCTACAAAATCTTGTAGTCGGCATTGCGCATGCGCTCCAGGGACTCGTGGACGGCCTGCACGGCCGGTGCTGAGACAGTCATTCCCGCCATCACCATCAGATGGTGTGCGGTCGTGACGATGATCCCCGTCTCCGGCATTCCTTGATCCACGAAGAGGGAGGTCAGCGCGGCGTACACGTCGTTGTCGAGCCGGTGGGGCACCACGTGGCCGCCCTGGGCCTGGCAAACCAGCCGGGTCTCGTGAAAGGCCGTCTCGCCTTGGAGGATGTGCCGGGTGAAGCTGGTCCGCTCCGAGGAGATCTGTTGAACGGTCAACAGCGGGGCGAGCTGCACCATGTTGCGCTCCAGGTGCCCCTGTTTCATGGGAAGCACCGCCTGCTGGGTCATAGATTGATTGTAACTGGCGATGGCTTGTCCTCGGCGTACCTCTGCCGCTCGACCAGCTTTCGCGCTGATGATCAAATCTTTTTAAAAGACAGGTATAAACAGGACTTTGTCACTTCCGTTCAGGCTCATGGGGACGCTCCCCGCAGTTGTTCCCCGCAATGCGGACACCGATCGAGCCGGACCTCCTCCAGGGTCCGGCTCGCTTCTCGCCGGGCCTGTGGCAAGG